>NZ_CP120683.1:7022500-7171967 GCF_030506325.1 Tunicatimonas pelagia
CCCGTTACGGTCAATAACCCAAGTCGTTGGTATTGCTTCATAGGGTAAACTACCGCTCATTTGCTCCGGGAAGTAAACTGGAACCAGAAAGCCCTCTCGTTGTATCCACTCTTTCGCTTTTAGCTGATTTTTATCGACTGAAACCATTAAAAATTCTACCCTATCGCCTACTAAATTATATAGCTCAGCGATTTCGGGCATTTCAGCTATGCAGGGTGGGCACCAAGTAGCCCAAGCATTGATAAAAAGTACTTTTCCCCGCATATCCTCTATATCAATCTGGTTCCCGAGCGTATCATGTAGTATCAGATTGTAGTCAAACGCTTCATCTAGTATCAGATTGTAGTCAAACGCTTCATCTGGGTGATAGCTTTCAACTGAAGCATTGAATAAACCAGTATGCAGCAATACTTTTTGTACGTTACTCATGAGTGGTAATCGTACGCTGGGTACGAATACTATCAGCACTACCAGGGAAATCAGCATAAGATCAATAATTTTTGATTTGGATATCTTTTTCATCACTGTTGTACCTTCCAACCTAAATGTGTTTACAAATTCTATGTTTTCTTTTCTAATTTCGCTCAACGCCTGATTAAAGCACGATGGGAAAAATTTTCGGTACCCAGCAGATTACGATATTCTTACTCGTTATCATTTCCTATCCTGGATTTTCGCAATCAGTGAGCCTGCCAGCCTCAACGATTGATGTGCTTCATTATGTTTTCAATGTGACTGTTCACGACAATTCTAACGAAATTAAGGGTGATGCCAGTATTTTTGCTAAGCTTCCTCCCAATCAGGCTTCCCCACTTATTTTGCATTTAGCTGGTTTAGATAGCAGTGGTACCCGGGGGATGGTGATAGATGAGGTTCTCTTTAACAATAAGCCCGTAACATTCACGCATAAAAACCACGTTCTCTACCTAAATATTCCCGTAGCCGACCGACTTATTGCGGAAGGTACTTTCCGGGTTAAGTATCACGGTATTCCGAGCGATGGATTGATTATTAAACAAAATCAATACGGTGACCGCACTTTTTTCGGTGACAACTGGCCCAACCGGGCACACTTCTGGCTACCTACTCACGATCACCCGTCTGATAAAGCCACTTGCGAGTTTGTTGTTACCGCTCCTGCTCACTACCAAGTAATTTCTAACGGCAAACTTTTAGAAGAGAGCTACCTACTGCCCGACAGTCAAAATCCACTTCGGTACAAGCTTAGTCATTGGGCAATCACCCAGCCTATTCCCACCAAGGTAATGGTATTCGGGGCTGCGAGGTTTGCCGTGCAATACCCACCGAACGATCAGCCCGTAACTATTGAGAATTGGCTGTACCCGGAAGATAAGGAAGTTGGTTTCCAGAAGTTCACTCCCACTGCTAATATTCTATTATTCTACGAAAGCATTTTAGGTTCTTACCCCTACCACAAAATTGCCAACGTGCAATCTAAAACGCAGTACGGAGGGATGGAAAACGCTACCGCTATTTTCTATAATGAATCAGTTATTGTCGATCAGCCTTCCATCGAAGGGCTTATTGCCCACGAAGTGGCTCATCAGTGGTTCGGCAATGCCGTCTCCGAAAAGAACTGGTCAGATGTATGGCTGAGTGAAGGCTTTTCAACCTACCTCACTCACCTCTATTTTGAGCATACCTACGGACGAGATAGTATGAACGTTCGTTTACTGGCTGATAAGGAACGTATTTTTACGTACCACCTAAAATCGCCCCAAGCCAGAGTAGTTGATACGGATGAATCAAATCTCTTTCAATTACTTAATGCCAATACGTACCAGAAAGGGGCCTGGGTGTTGCATATGCTACGGGCTAAGGTGGGTGATAAAATATTTTTTACTATCCTAAAGCAGTTTTTTAATCGGTATAAACATCAGAATGCTTCTACTGAAGATTTTATTGCTTTGGCCAGTCAACAAGCCAATAGTGATTTATCGGCGTTTTTCTCCCAGTGGCTATACCGCTCTGATTATCCGGTTTTAGAGAGCAGTTGGAAAAGTAGTGGCAAGAAGCTCAAAGTAAAAGTAAAGCAAACGCAAACAGGTAAACCCTACGCCTTTCCCTTGCAGATAGGAGTATACTATGCTAATGGGTCAGCTTCTGAGGTGAAATCGGTGTACATAGATGAGTTAGATGAAGCATTTACCCTAAACGTTAACTCTCGCGTCGATAGAATCGTACTTGATCCGGCTACCTGGCTCCTGCACGATACGCCACTTATCAAAAACTAATAACCCAGGCAGCAACCGTAGCCACAGCGGTGCTAGTAAAGTTCACCCCATGATTACTCAAGTACTCCTTTTGTTGTAGGGTAGCTCCTAGTATTGAGTCTACGATATTTCCGAAAAAACCTATAAAAACGATTGTTACCACATTAGAGATCGACGGAAAAAAGCCCCAGTAAATTGTGCTTATAATGCTGCTGCCAACTAAACCCCAACCGAAGCCCTCCCAGCTTACTACTCCGTCATCACCTCGTTTTCCCGACTGAAAAGAGAGAATATTAAAATAGTAGCGTCCGGTTACGTTACCCATTTCGGAAGATAGTGTGTCTGATAGTGCTACGGCGAAGCAAACCGCAATCAGAAATTCAGCCTGAATAAGGGTAGGAAAAAGTATATTCAGCAGGGCGACCACTGCCGCTGCCCCGCTATTAGACAACACATTTTTCCATCCTCGCCTACTATGGTTTGCTTCGGCTAGGGCTAGTTCGGTTTTGTGCCGAATTTTATAGAGGCTTGCCAGAGTACCTGTCACAAAAAATGTAGCAATTAACAATATTCCTAAAAAATTGCTACTGGCAAACAAAAGTGAAGTAACGATCCCTCCTACTATCCCTCCCGGGAGGTCTATCTTTCGTGAGATAATTGCTAGCAAACTTGCTATACCAATCATCAAATACACATAAATACTACTAATCAGCACGTTATGGATTATTCTGGTAAAAATTGAAAAGTGTTACCAAACTTACATTATAATAATTCTAATATAAATTATGAATATATTTGTATAAATTTCATTCATAATTATGAAAAATTCAATTTACGTATCTTTAGTTTGTGGTGCATTACTTTCGTGCCAAGATGATGTAGATACCAACAATTTCGGTTTGCCGGCCTCAGTGGTTCAGTTTTCAATTACTGAAGCAAGTAGTTTGGAAGGAAGTGGCTTCCAGCAAGTGCGAGTGTACTTAGACGAACCCCAAGAAGGCAATACCCTGGTTAGCTTTTCAGTCAGTGGAAATGTTACTTTTGCTACTAATACGCAACGAGGAGATGTTCGCCTATTAACTGAATCACCACTACTAATTCCTCCCGGCGAAACTGAGGCTTTTATTGACTTTGAGCTACTAGAAGACTTTGATTTTGAGAGTGAGCCGGAAGCCCTGTCTATTACCCTTACGGGTATTCTGGAAGGCAATGCTCTACTAAGTACTACTGCTAGCGAGCGTATCTATCAGCATCGGGTTGAAGAAAATGAGTACGAACTAAACCTAAGATGGGATCAGCAAACATCTTCTGACATGGACTTAGTAGTAGAACTTCCAAACAGCAGGGTATTGATTAGCGATAATACCAACGGGTTTGAACAAGTGGTAATTGGCAATGTTGACCAAAATACTTCTTATTTAGTATCGGTATGGTATCTGGAAGGCTCCGAACCCATTAATTACGAAGTTTCTTATCAAAAGGCAGGTAGCGAAGTACAAATTCTTCAACAAGGTCAGTTCGAAGAAGATGAAGCCAATGAGGAATTTTCGCTCGCCAATGGCAACGGAACGCATCAATACAAACTACTGCGCTCCAATGCTGAGCTAACCCTTATTCCGCGCTAAAAATATTTTCAAAAGCTGTACTAGTGTACAGCTTTTTTTACATATCAAAGTTATCTACTTGAGCGTAGGCTTCAATCAGCTTAATTTCCCCTTCTTTGCCCGGCATAGAGTTTCCGTGCTCCATCCCCATAATTCCGCGATACCCCTTTTCGTGGATAAATTTGAATACATTTTTGTAATTAATTTCTCCGGTAGTTGGCTCTTTTCGTCCCGGATTATCCCCAATCTGAAAATACGCGATTTCATCCCAGGTAAGATCAATATTACGAATTACGTGTCCCTCATTTTTCTGCATATGATAAACATCGTACAAAATTTTACAGGCGGGGCTGTTCACTCCTTTACAAATTAGGTACGTCTGGTCGGAATAGCGAAGAAATAAGTCAGGATTGTCACTTAACGGCTCTAACACCATCACTAAGCCGTGCGGTTCAAAGATATCAGCGGCCTGGCGTAGTGCCTCAATTACGTTAGCCGTTTGAATCCCGATGGGGATGTCTCGCTGATAATTACCGGGTACTACGGTCATCCAAGTAGCGTTGCAACGCTTAGCCACATCTACTGCCCTTCGGCAGCCATCTAAAAAAATATCAATGTGCTCTTGTTTACCAGCCGCTAAGGTATTAGCCCCATTGCCACCTTTATCAATAACAAACACCCCCATTTCCATATTTCGGTCACTCAGGGTCTGACCAATTTTTTCCTGCATCTCTACCGGACGCTTCATCATGCCATTATCTTCCAGCGCCTCAAACCCAGCATCGGCCATAAAGTTAAGCTGGTCGATTACATCCTCTCCTGCGTGGCTTTTAAACATCCCAAAGTGAGGAGCATATTTCATTTGAAAGGATCGTTTTTCGGGCGGCATAATCGGTTGGGCAAAAGCAGTAGCTGACAAAGCACCCGCCCCGGTAGCTAAAGCACTCGTTTTCATAAAGTCTCTTCTTTTCATATGATTAGGTTGTTTGAATAGTAATGATAACTAGTGCTAAAAATACAATTTTAAAAATGATACTCGAGAGCATTACTCATAAAATCACGAGGCAATACACTTTAATTGCTAACAAAAATGCATTAGTCAATCAAATGGTGTAGTTTAGGTTTAATTAAACCCTACCTATGCTATGAAAATTATTTGGTTCGCTACAATAGTAGTCTCTTTTCTTGGATTTGCCTGCCAAGCCCCCGTTGCCGAACTGGAAGAAATTCCGGCTTACACCATTGAACAGTTTCTCAATACCGAGCAAATTGGGGGAAGCGCCTTCTCGCCCGACGAAAGTAAGATTATGTACTCCAGCAAAAAAACCGGAATCTTTAACGCCTACGAAATTCCGGTAGATAGCGGGGATACTCAGCAGCTTACTAGTTCAGACAGCGAATCGGTGTTTGCTATTTCTTACTTTCCAGAAGATGAGCGTATTTTGTTCACCAGCGACCAAGGGGGAAATGAGATTAATCACTTATATGTGAAAAACCTGAGCGGAGAGACTACTGACTTAACTCCCGATTCAACCGCCAAAGCTCAGTTCTATGGCTGGAGCTACGACCAACAAAGCTTTTTTTACACTTCTAACCAGCGTAACCCCCAGGCTTTTGATTTATATGAGCTAGAAATTAGCCAGATCGATGCCATTGAAAACAATACCGCCACCTACCAACCCAAATTAGTGTTTGAAAACCCCGGGCAGTTTTACCCGGCGGCTATTTCTGAAGATAAAAAACTAGTATCGCTGACAGAACCTATCACTCGGCAAAAAGTGAATATGTATTTGTACAACGTAGAAACGGGTACCACTGAGATGATTAACGATGCGGAAGATACCGTAGCTTATTCGCCCCAGTACTTTAGTCACGATGGTAAGTATCTTTACTTCTTAGCCGATAAAAATAGTGAATACGCCTATCTGAGCCGACTTGATTTGGCTACGGGCGAAATGGAAAAAGTTCGGGAGGCTAATTGGGACATTTGGTACGCATACGAATCCCGAAACGGCAAATACCAGGTAGTAGCAACGAATGAAGATGCTCGCACTAAAATTGCAATTTACAATCAAGAGACGGGATCTGAAGTAAAATTACCCAATATGCCCGCCGGTGAAATTACTTCGGTGAATATATCCGATAGCGAGCGATTAATGTCTTTTTACATTAACAGTTCTACTTCTCCTAGCGACCTCTACGTTTATAATTTTGATACTGAAACCTATCAACGGCTAACGAATACGCTAAACCCAGAAATTGAACAGAGCCATTTGGTGGCGGGCGAGGTAGTTCGCTACAACTCCTACGATGGCTTGGAGATTCCGGCCCTACTGTATAAACCCAAAATAGCTTCAGCCGATAGTCTATCTCCGGCAATGTTATGGATTCACGGTGGTCCGGGCGGGCAATCCCGACTGAATTACAACGCCTTAATGCAGTACCTGGTTAACCATGGCTACACCATATTTGCGGTGAACAACCGAGGCAGTAGTGGTTACGGAAAATCATTTGAAATGGCCGATAACCAAAAGCACGGTGACGTAGATCTAAAAGATTGCGTAGCTGCAAAAGATTATTTAGCTAAACTGGATTACGTTGATGCTGAGAAAATTGGGATTATGGGCGGCAGTTATGGCGGTTATATGACGTTGGCTGGTCTAGCGTTCACTCCGGAAGAATTTAAAGTTGGAGTAGATATTTTCGGGGTAGCTAATTGGCTACGAACCCTACAGAGCATTCCTCCTTGGTGGGGAGCGGCCCGCGAATCGCTGTTTGCCGAAATGGGAAACCCCGAAATTGATTCAGCGGCTTTGTACGATAAATCTCCGCTATTCTTTGCCGACCAAATTACCAAACCGCTGATGGTACTACAGGGGGCTAATGATCCTAGAGTGCTACAGGTAGAGTCTGATGAAATTGTAGAAGCCGTGAAGGCCAATGATGTTCCGGTAGAGTACGTGGTGTTTGAAGACGAGGGACACGGCTTTGTAAAAAAAGAAAATCAGATTAAAGGGTATCAGGCCATCCTGGAATTTTTAAACCAGCACCTTCGCAGTAATTCGGGAGAACCAACCGCCTACAATAGAGGTGATAATTGACAATGGATAGTTGATAGAGGACAGTTCATTCATTATCTACTGTCAATTTTCCCCTATTCATCAATTATTGAAGAGTCGGATCTGAACCGGGAGGCTTATAACACTCTCATCGTGGTTTCTATTTACGGTGGTAACCACGAAAGTATGTTTTTTCCTGAAGATTCCTTCGCGCGCTCCTTCTTTAAATGTTAGCTGCGGATAATAGCTTTTAGCAATAATGGTAGTCGGGTCGCTAATATTGGGTGGCTCATCGCCCTCAGCCCCATAAACTACGTAATAGCAAACGTCTTGATGGATATCAGGCTGCCACTGCATTAGCACTTCTGATCTTTTTCGGGCAATGACAAGATTTTGGGGCGGATTTGGTCGTTTGCTTCGGTGCCAAGGCATGGTAGGTATTAGGGCTGGGTACTTAAAACTTCCGCTCCGCAAGTGGTCATTAATACCTAAGGGATTTTCTTTAAATGAACGAGCACTGAAAAATACACTGCCATCCACTTGAAAGCTTTTCCGGTTTAGAGAAATTTGATCAATAATTTGATAGGGGTTACTCCAAAGCGAATCTTCGGGTAGTCCAATTTTGTAGGTGGCATGACCAATGTAGAGCTGACGCCCGTAGGTATTTTTCACCCACCAATCCAGTAGCTTCTGATAATCAGCCAGCTCAAACCCAATTCCGAAGTATAACTGAGGAGCTACGTAATCAATCCAGCCATTTTTCAACCAAGTAATTACATCAGCGTAAAGATCGTCGTAACTGGTTTGAGCTGCTCGACTGTCGGAGCCCAAAGGATCATCTTCCGCATTCCGCCATACCCCAAAGGGACTTATACCAAAGCGAATCTCCGGTTTTACTGCTTCAATGCTATCGTGTACCGATTGTATAAACTGGTTCACGTTGTCTCTTCGCCAATCAGCTATCGTATCAAATTGCTCGCCGTAACGGATGAAGCTGGTCTCATCTAAAAACGACAGGCTATCAATGCGATACGGATAAAAATAATCGTCAAAATGAACGCCGTCAATGTCATAGCGATTTACTACATCCATCACTACGTTCAGCACGTGCTGGCGTACTTCTGGCAAACCAGGATCAAGGTAGCTGTGTTTGCCGTAGGGAACCACCCACTCGGGGTGATCGAAGAAGATATGCTGTTCACTAATATCACCCTTCAGATAGTTAAAAATAGCTCGAAACGGATTGATCCAGGCGTGAAATTCCATCTGCTGCCTACGGCATTCGCCAATCATAAATTCTAAAGGGTCATAGATAGGATTCGGGCTTCGCCCCTCTACTCCCGTCAGCCACTGTGACCAAGGTTCGTAATTTGACTGATAAAGCGCATCGGCACTGGGACGTATCTGCACAATAAGCGCGTTCATGCCATTAGCCTTGTGAAAGGCAACCAGTTCGATGAATTCGCGCTGCTGCTCTTCCGTAGTCAAGCTGGTGGAAGAAGGCCAGTCAATGTTACCCACTGTTGCCACCCATACTCCCCGAAACTCCCGCTTAGGCGGATAGTTTTGAGAGTAGCCCGAAAGACTAACTGTTACCAGAAAGATGAGTGAAGCAATTGAATAAGAAGAAAAAAGCACTCGATAAAAAAAAATAATGTATCGGAATATTAGTTGAAAAAATAAGCAGAATTGAACCATATAGTTGACGTCTCAGTCGATCGGTTGAAATATGCTGCAAAATTTAAGCTCCTTGCAATATACTATTACTTCTTAGAAACCATTGAAAAGAGAAATCAGATGCCGAAAGAATGAATAGCAACTGTTATCCGGACTCTACTCACTGTTTGCCATTTTCTGTTTTATGGCTAAATCAAAAAGATGTCTGCTACTCTGGCTAAAGTTTTAACCAAGATTGCAGAGATTTTGCGGAGCGAATCGTAATTTCACCGCCAATATTGACACCCCCATCTATGTCTAAACTAAATTTGAAGGAGCAAGTTTTTCCTCACCTAATCTCAGTTGTCGTTCTGGTAATTATCACAATACTGTTCTTCAGCCCCATGTTTTTTGGGAACAAGGTGATTGAGCAGTACGATGTTACGCAGGGTATTTCTTCCGGGCAAGAGATTGTAGAGTATCGGGATAAAACTGGGGAAGAGGCTCTTTGGACGAATTCTATGTTCGGAGGAATGCCCGCATATTTAATTAATATCAAGTACGAGGGCGACGGAATTATCAATTTTTTTCAAAAGGTCTATTCGCTAGGATTTCCCCGCCAGGCCGAAGTAATCCTAAAATGCTTCCTAAGTTTTTATATCCTGCTCATTATTTTCGGGGTTCGCCCCTACTTGGCTCTGGCTGGAGCCGTAGCTTACGGCTTAGGAACCTTTAATATTGTGAGTCTGGAGGCCGGGCATATTTGGAAGGTCGAGGCTATTGCCTACATGCCACTAGTGCTTGGTGGTATCCATTTGACCTACCGCGGTAAATTATTGGGCGGATTTGCCCTGACCGCCTTAGCACTGGCACTAGAGATTGACAGTAATCACCTACAAATTACCTACTACCTGCTACTGCTAGTGATTTTCTATGGTATCGCCATGCTGGTGCAGGCCATTCGTCAAAAGGAACTGAAGCCCTTTCTTATTCGCTCCGGCATTCTGGTCGCTGCGGCTTTACTGGCGGTAGGCACCAATTTAGGGCGTATCTGGAATACGTACCAGTACGGTCAATACTCTACTCGGGGGCCATCGGCTCTGACGAAGGGTAGTGAAGATAAGCAAGAAGGCTTAGACCGGGACTACGTGTTTAACTACAGCCTAACGATGGCTGAAACTATGACCCTGTTTGTTCCTGACTTTTCGGGCGGGGCCACTGGAAGAAATATTGGAATGGATTCTAATTTGGGAGAGTTTCTTCAGCAAGCGAATTTAAACCGACAACAGATTCAAAATTTTGTGCAAAATGCGCCTACCTACTGGGGTGGCAAGATTAGTACGGCGGGCCCTACCTACGCCGGAGCAATTATAGTTTTTCTATTTTTTATTGGTTGCTTCTTTGCTCCACAACCGCATCGTACTTGGCTTATAATTGCTACGATCTTTTCTATTATGCTCACTTGGGGGAAATTCTTCCCCTCGTTTAATTATCTGCTGTACGATGTTTTGCCCGGCTATAACAAGTTTCGAACGGTTGAAATGGCAATGGTGATTGCGCTACTCTGTATTCCGTTGCTGGGCTTGATTGGTCTTGAATCTTTGCTTCGCAGTAGCTGGAATGATAAAATCCGCAAAAAATTCTTGATCGCAGCTGGAGTTCCAATTAGTATTTTGATACTGCTAATCGTATTCGCAGGGTCGTTCAATTTTGAAGCCCCAGTAGACAGCCGCTACTTAGCTCAACAAGGAGGCGATTTGATTGTCGATGCATTACAAGACGACCGTGCGGACTTACTGAGAAGTGATGCTTTACGGTCACTGATTTTTTGCCTACTGGTCGCAGCAGCCTTATTTTTTTATAAACTGGAAAAGTTAAAGTATTTGGGACTCGCCACGGTGTTGGCACTACTATCTGCCGTTGATATGTGGTCGGTAGCCAAACGGTTCCTTACGGAAGAGGATTATGTGCGAGCCCGTAATCGCTTCGCGGCTACTACCGCTTCAGAGGCTGACAACTTCATTTTGCAGCAAAATGCTTCCCGAGCTCGAGTGCTAAATCTGCAAAATCCATTCAACGATGCCGTAACATCCTACTACCACGCTTCCGTAGGTGGCTACCACGGAGCCAAACTAGGTCGCTATCAGGATTTGATTGAATATCACTTGGGCAATGAGGTGAATCAGGCTATTCAAACCCTGCAACAGGGGCAGCGTAACTTTGAAGATATACCGATTTTGAATATGCTTAACACTCGCTACTTCAAAGCAGGAGAAAGTCAGAATGCGGTTCTTATAAACAACCAAGCCCTCGGGAATGCTTGGCTAATCAGTCAAGTGCAAACGGTAGAAAATGCCGACCAAGCCATTGAAACTTTGGGAACGATTGATCCGGCTCAAACCGCTATAGTAAATATCAGCGATTTTCAACTATCGAGTACTTCCTTTAGCAGTGAGGGCGAAATCAAGCGGGTAGAATATCAACCCAACTACCTTAAGTACGAGGCGAACGTACCCGCCGAAAGCTTCGCGGTTTTTTCAGAAATATACTATCCCGATGGCTGGGAAGTAACCATTGATGGTGAAGAAAGCGATTATCTGCGTGCCAACTACGCCTTTCGTGCTATGGTGATTCCAGCAGGTCAACACACCATCGAATTTTCCTTTAACCCAACCTCCTACCGCGTAGGCAGCACCGTATCGCTGATTGCTTCTATTCTATTACTAGTAGTGGTACTTGCTGCTTTGGGTTTGAGTTTTCGTTCGTTGATAAAGGAGAATACTACTGCAAGCACATGATTTTTAGGTTGAATGAAACGAGTATTAATCATTACGTACTACTGGCCTCCGGCGGGGGGAATTTCGGTACACCGTTCGCTTAAGTTTGCTAAATACTTGCCCCAATTTGGCTGGGAACCCGTTATTTACACCGCTAAAAATGCCCAGTACCCCTACCTCGATCAAAGTAACTTTAAGGATATTCACGAGGAAACCACCGTAGTAAAGCATCCCATTATTGAGCCTTTTGGTTTGTTCAAGCTTCTTTCGGGACGGAAAAAAGATGAGTCGCTCAACAATATTGTACACGTCAGAAATCGTAAGCATCGTTGGATTGATGACATAGGTATTTGGGTTCGGGGCAACTTCTTCATTCCAGACGCTCGTTCGTTGTGGGTTCGTCCTTCAGTAAAGTTTCTTACTAAGTACGTTAAAGAAAATCCGGTAGACGCTATTTTTTCGGATGGCCCCCCTCACACTAATACCCGAATCGCTACGCTACTTCATCAAAAAACAGGAATTCCATTTTTGGCGGATTTTCAAGATCCTTGGACACAGGTAGACTACTACCCTCTCATGAAACTCACCAGTTGGGCCGATCAGAAGCATAGGCGAATGGAACAAGAAGCATTTGAGGCAGCTAGTAAGATGACCATAGCCAGCCCCACCTGGAAAAATGATTTAGAAAAAATAGGAGCAGAAAACGTAGATGTGCTCTATTGGGGCTACGATGGAGACGATTTTAACGATATAAAGTATAAGCTAGATCAGAGTTTTACCATCACCCACGCCGGACTAATTGGCTTTGATCGTTTGCCAGAAGTATTTTTTCAAGCATTAGCTGAATTGTGTACAGAGCTAGAAGGTTTCTCTCAGTACCTTCAGATTCAGTTGGTCGGCCAAATTGATTATTCGGTAGTTGAAAGCTATCAAAAGTATGGCTTATCTTCGTATGTGAAAGAACCAGGCATTATCAGTAGAGATGAGACCTTACAAATAATAGTAAGTTCGCAAATATTGCTACTGCTGCTTAATCAGGCCAAAAATGCTCAAGGGCGGGTTCCCGGAAAACTCTTTGAATACCTAAAAGCTAACCGTCCTATTCTTTGTTTAGGCCCTACCAATAGCGACGTAGCTAAAATTATACATCAAACAGAACGAGGTCTAACAGCAGAATACTCTGATAAAAATGCTATTATAGAATATATTGCCAAGCTCTTTAACAAATTTCGTGAAAATCGTTCTGCTTATTTGACATCAGATATAAGCGAATACTCAGTGCTTAATCAAACCAAAAAGCTCGCATCTCACCTAACCCAGATTACGAACCAGTAGCTACGAAGTTGAAGCCAGTGCTTTTTTATTAACGAATGCGTGTATTACTGATACTTTTAGTAAAATTGCTAGCACTTTCTTCCGACTCATAACAGGCATGGCAAACTCACCAAAGTATATTATTAATTGTTTTTTAGATAACGATAGTGGTCGGGATGTAGAGATTCTTTTACCCATTGTTGTTTTTGCTGAAAAGCATCTGAACTGTACCGTCAACCTGCGCTTTCTCTGGGACTTGCACTCACTCAATCGCGACAAGCCCCATTTGGTGTTACTGCCAAATATCAGAGGGCACCATATGTACTTTCAGATTGCCAAACTATGCCAACAGCACAGCATACCGGTGTTTGCTCATGAATCGGAGGGTAACTTCCGTACCGATGGTAGTTACGAATACTGGGGGTATAATCTGGACAAAGAGTTTTACCAGGATTGGGTATGCTGCTGGTCAGAAAGAACCCGAAAGTTTTTGCTTGACCTTCGCCCCGATCAGGCAGATAAAATTGTGTATACCGGAGCCCCGGGTTTTGATCGCTACCTTTTCGGAAAGTTTGCCGAGCGGGAAACACTATTGAGAAAGTGGAATAGGTCCGGTTTTAAGCGAGTAATTGGGTACGCCGGCTGGGCCTTTGGGCGGATACATGGCATCAATCGGGATACTGCCCTAATACATATTCATCCTGATTTTGAAACCCGCTTCCAGTGGGCCGAAACTCAGCGCAAGTTTGTAGAAGGCATTCTGGAGCAAACGCTACAAAAGTATCCTGATACCTTATTCATCTTTAAGCGACACCCTAAAGAAATTTTTGAACACGAAACCGAGCAGGTGAAGAACGAAATGAACGGCCTGCTCCGCTACCCCAATGTGATCTACCTGGTAAACGAAGAACCTATTCACGATTTAATCGCTATCTCAGATATTTGGATGGGTTTTGAGACCACTACCTGTATGGAGGCCTGGTTACTCCAGAAACCAACAATTCTAATTAATCAGGAAGTTGATTTTGTTCGCACTGAAGTTTATAAAGGCTCGCCCATCGCCCAAGATGCTACTCAACTCCATCAGATGATTGATGAGTATTATCAAACGGGTGCGATAGCGGCTATGGAGCAAGCAGGGCTGCCGGAAGCACGAAAAAAAGTGTATGATGTTGCTATTGGTGGAAGCGATGGCTACAATCATATTCGGACCGCTTTTTACCTCAAGCAAAGCTTAGATCGGATTTCTCCGGAAAAAGAACAGTCTCGGGTAAAAATTGGAGCATACTTCATACTGTTTTACTATTTCTACCACCTGGTGAAGCATTTCTACTACCGTCCGCTCTTCGCTAGGTTGCCCAAACTGAAAAAAACACTATTCATTTTTGAAAAGTGGCAACTATCCGACATCCACCAAAGAAAAGCCGAGATAGCTTCCTATACGAAGAGTTTTTATCAACACAGAAAAATTACTCCGGTAGAAGCCGATTCTGATGCTTGGTGGGAACGCTTTCTACCCGCAGCAGTGACCAAATTGGTAAAGTAATCTCTACAAAGTATCTGCAAAATGGGTAGCCACTACAGCATTCTGCGGTAACAAACAGGGTATATCGCCAATAATTGGATAGGCTAATAAACTCTCTGGAGAAAATAGACAATCTTGCCTCTTAGTTACTGGATGCTTGGTAATCGGGCAAGCCAGTGGATTCTTGTTTTTTTGATTCGCTCCTTCTTCTTTCTTAATTACGATCAACCCCGTTGGATTAAGTGGGTTTACCGCGTATTCCAATGGTCGGCATTCTATCATGTCGTAGCCCAAATCGCGAATAGTTACTTCTACATTTTTAATGTAACCCATTTTATCCATTCTCGCCTTTCCCTCCTCGCTGGCCCACTCGTATATTGGTTCTAGCAGCACTAGATAGTTACCAGTAATTCGGTAAAGCTCCTCCAGTGCCGCTTTTTCCCGTCCGCCATTAGGCTCCAAAGAATGTAGCGTGTACACAATATCAATTGAATCATTTTGGATAGGAACACTAAAAATATCTCCCGTAAAGAGTTGTACCTGGCCTAGTGATCGGCGGTGGCAATTGGACTGAGCGTATTTGATTCTCGACCAAGAAATATCGAAGCCGTAGGCGGCGTAGTCAGACTGGTTTAGTTTGGGTAGCAGTTTGGTCAGCGTAGTGGCCTCCCCTACCCCAGCTTCCAGTATTGAAGCAAAATTGCCCAATTGATTGACTACGTTGGCCAGGGCATCAGTGTACTTATCGCGAACCTCCGGTTTGTTCTTATCGCTCTCAGTGTAAGTACCTGCCTGAATATCGTAGCTAACCATAACTGCCTCGGTCAAAGCATCTCCTTCGTAGCCCTGCTTCTTAAAATACTCAATCAGATTGACTCCTTTCTCGTACATTTTCCGGATTTCTTTCAGGTTATTTAGCTCAATCATACCAGCATTTATTTTTCAGAGTTCAGGCTAGTGAGCAACCGGATTAATTATCATTTGCTGACAAACTTCAAAAATTCTATCGGCTCCTTTCCCGTCCAGAATTTTTTTGGAGTTCAGATGCATCTTCATTAGCTCTACCCGATTGTTGTAAAGAGTTTCTAGCTGATGGTTCAACTCGGGAAGGTTCTGAGGTGTCAGATCACCCGCTAGCAGACAAACGTTTTCTTCTAATAACTCCTTGATAATAAATTCTTTACCGGGATTTTCCGAAAAGTTAATCGTGGGTAAGCCCGCGTAGGCCGCTTCGTAGGTGGTGATTCCGCCCGGTAAAATTGCAAAAACACAGTTTTTTAGAATCTCCCACATACTTCGGTTTGTTTTTGCCAAAATAATCTCATGCTGACTATCTTTTCCAATCTCGCTGATCAATGCATCGTATGAGTGCTGATAACCTTCGCCCAGCATCACCCAAAACGTAGCGGGAATATTGCAGTTTTTTAGCGATTTAAGTAGCGTGAGGGTTTTGTTAGCCGCATCACCCCCACCCATAGAAATAGCAATGGGAAAGCTCCGACTTTCTAAGTTTTCCTCGTAACGAGCCGTACTAATGCGAGTGCAGTTTTCCTGAATGACCGCGTACTTCAGACTGGCTAGCGTCTTTTTAGGCACGTTCTCTTCCGGCAGATGGAGGTACTTCGACCTATGAAACAAAATATCCATCTCGCTCATGCGATCAAAGATGGGAGATACGCTGGCTAAAACTTTTCCGTATTGTTTTAGGTGATTGATGGTGGTTTCTTCCATCATCAGCATATCCGAGAAAATAATATCGTAGGCAGTATTTAGTTGTATTTGTTGCTCATTATCAACCACATCCACTTCAAAAGGCAGCTGATTAAGTAATCTATTCATAATTTTCTGAGGACCAATTACCACCAGCTTCACCTCGCCCGCGTACTGAAGTTTCTGGTAGAATTTAGCAGCTAAACTTCTACTTCTTATCAGGTGTCCTAACCCTACCTGCGGAGAGGCTTTGCAGATAAATAACACTTTCATAGTCAGGAGAGAATTTCGGGACGAAACGGAGCATGTTGCGCGAGTGGCTCGGTTAGCTTTTTACCAATTAGCGTATCAATCTGGTCGGCATCCATAATGCCTTCCGGTCGTACTACCAGCACATCGTCATCCGTAATTACTTCACCCGCTGGCATATCGCGGGCAGCGTAGAGTGACCGGCGAGCGCGTTGGCGTGTATACCGTTCTTTATCCGTAAGTTTATCGACTGGCTCCGACAACGCTTTTTGAGCATTATGTAAGTCAGCTACGTACGCGGTGAGTCCAGCTTCCTCCATCGCGTAGGCATGGTCGAAACCTTCTTGGGATGTATCTTCCGTAAAATGCTTTTCAAACCAAGTAGCCCCTTTCGCGAGTGCCATACAAGCGGCAATACTGTTCCCCGTATGATCGGAAAAGCCCACTTCTCCACCAAACTCTTTCTTTAACGTCGTAATAAAATTGAGATTGGCCTGCTCCAAAAAAGCTGGGTAAACCGACACGCAGTGCAGAAGTACAATATCGGTATGATTGGCTTGAGCAAGAACATTCATGGACTTTTCCACATCGCTTAACGAGGACATCCCGGTAGATACCACCATTTTCTTACCTCGCTCGGCTACTTGGCGCAGGAAGCGAATATTATTCAAATCGCAGGAAGCAATTTTAATGTAGGGCGGGTTAAATTTCATCAGCAGGTCTAACCCTCGTTCGTCAAATACTGAAGCAGTAAAAGAAACCTCCTTTTCTTGGCAGTAAGCGGCCAGTTCATCGTACTCTTCATCCTGAAGCATCCCTTCGGTTCTGATGCGGATTACTTCCTTGATATCGTAATGACCATACTCGTACTCGCCCGGCAAGTATAATCCAAACGGATAAATAATCTGAAATTTTACGGAATCGGCCCGGGCCGCTCGAGCAATATCAACTAGCTTTTTTGCTTTAGTGAGTTGCCCGTTATGATTGGTTCCGGCTTCGGCGATAATGTGTATATCGGACATAAGCGACTACAACTGTTCTTTAACTTGTTTGGCAAATTTATCGGAATACGACTGAAGTGTTTCCCGCAGTTCGGGCCAGATAGATTTTTTCAGTGCTATTTTCTTTTCTTCTAGCTCCTCCAAATGATCTATACGTTGTTTTACTTCAGTCACCACATCATCTTTGAGTAGATTAATATTCCAATCATCTAACCCAATAGTGTCTAACATGCTAATCGCCCGCTGGTCGTAGCTAATCTTTATGGTGGGCACGTTGTACGCTAAACAAGGAATGAACGAATGCAACCGGAAAGTAAGATTGAGCCGGGTATTCCGCAAGTAAGTAAGGTAAGTGTATACATCTTCGGTATACAAATAATCAACTTCGCTGAAAGAGGCAGCAAACGGAATATCACGGTGGTCGTGGCAGAGCAGCTTAATGTTTGCGTAACCTTTCTCCCGCAGCAGGGCGATCATAGTAAGAATCTGCTCCCGCAACTCATATTGGTACACTACCGGAATACTCATCAGTGTGGGAGTACGAACCGAAATCAGGGCATCCGTCCGGTCCGATTCCATAATGGGTACCAAGTGCTGAGGAATCTCATCAATAAATAGTGTCGGGCATCCCCCCAAAATATTATCGCAACCAAGTTGATGGATATGTTCGTGAGTAGCCTTATCGCGCGATAGGGAAAAGTCGGCTCGTTGGTTTAGTAGGGCAATCTTATCATCAGACATCACGTCTGTTCGGTCGACCAGTTCCAGCGCTTTATTATAGATCTTTCCTCGGGATACACTGAAAATCATCATAGGCTTCTCCAATGCCTTCAGGGCAATAGGGTTTACCTCCAGTTCGCCGTTTTCGTAGAGATTGCCTCCACCAATTAGTAGGCCGTGCCCGAACTGATTTACTTCGTAAACGGTCTGTGAGCTAACCCCGGCTTTCTTATGGCTCTCGTATTTACTGGTGGCCGGAAGCGAAATAACATTAAAGTTTTCTTTAAACGCATTTCTGATGAAATGATTGAGTCCTAGATAAATAACATCGTTACCAATATTAAATCCCTTGGGCCGTATAGAATACAGATTAATCATGTGGCTTTTTTATTATTTAAGTAGTCTCTAACTGCGTTTTACTTGCTGACCTTTCGCAAGCGAAAGATTTGGATAAGTGATTTTTAGTGTTAATGCGTTTCATGCGGTTTTCCAGCTTCGTAGTTCTTCAAAAGCTGCTTGAGCCATTTTAAGCTGCAATTTTGCTTTCAGGGCAAAGTGATTGAGTTGCTCTTTGACTTTTAGGCGTTCCAGTTTAACAAAAGCCAGCATAGTAGCAAAGATATGATTGCACTGGGTACGTTCTATCTTGGTTGGAGATTTGCCTAGTAAAGCATTTTGCTTCAAAGACTTATGCATCTCCTCTACTTTCCATCGTTTCTGATAGATTGTAGTGATTTGGTCGTAGTTCAATAACATATCGTTGGTGACCAACCATAGTTCCGCTTCAGAGCGGTCTTTGTTTATAAAGACCTGTCGCGTAAGTTGAATGGGGAAGTCTACCCCTTTGATCCAAACTTGTCTGACTTCTTGGCTTTCCAGGGGCACTTGGGATACGTGGATGAACCGGCCTTGCTGCTTATCTTGTTCGCTTAGGGCCACTAAGCGGTTATACTTCAGGGGGCAAACGAAGACTTTCTGGAGCTTGTGGTGGATGTACTTGAGTGTCTCTGAGGCCGAAAACCAGCTATCAAACAAGATGTACTTGAACTGTACTTGGTTGAGAAAGACAATACGATGCAGATGTTCTAGCACCATCTCATTCTTGGTTTTAGTGCTGCGCCGCTTCTGTTTACCGGTCTTATCAATGTAGGCTTCCGTTTTACGAATCGCCTGCCAGGCGAGCGGGCAGTTTACCAACTTGTTGTCCGTAGCACCACTGAGCATAAAATTCAAAATGTTAATGCCTTTGATCGCTTTGCCTTTGGTATGGTCATAGTGATAGCAAATAAGCTCATTTTCAGTGGAATGGGGCTTCGCTACAATCACATCATCAATAGAAATGTAGGCATTAGCATGTTCAATTTGGCGCACAAAAGGCTTTACTTCTGACCAGAACGCTTTGCTATCCAACTCATTTTGAGCCAGGCAGTCACTAATGTAGTCGTGCTTCATAGTATTATCTAACACCGCTGACAGACCAGTCGCTGTGGCCATACGTGGCGAAGACAGTAGATAATCCACGTAAAACTCAAAGGCATCGCGTCGTTCCATTCTCAAAGTTAGGCTCTCTTATTGAAAAATCTTAACTTTCAAACTTTTAAGTGAGCGAAAGGTCAGTTACTTGGTGGTAAAGTGAGACAATTTTCTCAATTTCATTTTCATTGATATTCGGATCAGCCGCAAACATACTATCTATCACCTGTTTGTCTTGCTTGGTATCAACCGTCAATCTAACATCACTGTAATCAACGCCTTCTAAACCCGAAATCTTACCTACACTAAATTTTTCAGTCTGATCGTAGAAGACTGAGCTAATATGCTCTGAGTAGCGCGCCGACTGAATAATTTCAGGATAAATTTTTCGGAAGCTATCGCCCCGAATTATTTCTACGCTTATTCCGTAGGGATATTTCCGAGGGATAAGATTCGTGACTAAATCGTACCCACCTTCCCGCATCATCCGAAATCCCTGAGACAAAAGTGCTTTCCTAACGAACGGACTGTCGCCGTTAATGCGAGCAAAACTATTAATTTTGTTTTTTATTACGCAATCATGTACTCTTTTAGCGACATTTTCAGCATCTCCTCGGTAACATTGAATATTATTTTGGCCAGCAACTTGCTCTAACGGATCATCAATTGCTCGGGAAGACGTAGCTAAAATAGCCGTTATTCCATCCAGCTTTTTCACCTCATCAATGCAGTGTTGAATCAGTAATTTACCACCAACCTCGCTCACTGCCTTGGCTGGAAAGCGAGTAGAATCTATTCTGGCTAAAATTATCGCAGCATCCATGTGCTTATCGTTGAGCAGAGTTGAACTAAATTAGTACTTTTGAATTTGATAGTGCAGAACTAATGTCAGCCACTAAGTTCGGGTAAAAGTTTTGAAATCAATCTTAACGCTGAAAGTTATTAGTTTTTTGATTGTAAATTTCTATAATATTCCTTTTCAGCAAGATTTTGCCACCTGTTTTGTGATTTCTATTTTGGATGGTTCAATTGAAAAATAAATCGGTACTCATTACTGGAGGAACCGGCACGGTAGGGCGTTCGCTGTTGACCGCTATTGTAGCATTGCCAGAAGAACATCGGCCGAAGCAGGTGACGGTTCTTTCACGGGATGAATATAAGCAGTACGTACTTCAGAAGGAATTTCCACCTAACCAGCATCCACTTATTCAGTATGCCTTAGCTGATATTGGTCATTATCCTTCACTGTCGCCTCATTTTCGGCAGATTGATATAGTTATTCATGCCGCCGCACTAAAGCGAGTGGAAACCGGCGAGCAGCAACCGGGGGCATTTACCCGAACTAATGTTAGCGGAACTGAAAATGTTCTTTTGGCCTCAGTTGCTCAAGAAGTTTCTCAAATTATCACTATCTCAACCGATAAAGCGGTATATCCTACCACCCTGTACGGTGCTACTAAACTATGTGCAGAACGATTGACCCTACAGAAAAACCAGCCAGGCTTATTAAAGTCGTCGGTTGTTCGTCTGGGAAACATATTAGGTTCCCGAGGTTCTGTTATTACCGGATTACGAGAAAATAAAAGTCAGCCGATCATTAAAATCACCCACCCGGACATGACTCGTTTCACAACGACCGCCCCAGATTGTGCCGACTATATTCTTACGCAGATTCAGAATGCGGTGGGTGGAGAGATACTGATTCCCAAAACAAAAGCCTACCGGTTAATTGACCTAGCACAAGAAATAGCGACCGACTCAGAAATTACGTTCTCTAGCCCGCGTCTCACCGAAAAAATCCACGAAACGCTCATATCTTCAGAAGAAGCTCGCTTTGGCTACGAGCGACCTAACGATTTTGTCATCAGCATGAACGAGAACACCCTCAAGGCGTATCAGCAGCAACCAGAGGTTCAATCAATCTCCCCAAAAGCCTATACTTCTGAAGTAACTGCTAAACTATCTCGCTCGGAGTTAGCCGAACTGATTGCTACGTTAGTCTAATTATTTTATTACCCGTGGGAATTATTCAGCGCCAGACTATAAAATCTACCGTGTACATTTACGCTGGGGTAATTGTAGGATTTATTACCACCGCCGTTATTTTTCCTCGGGTGCTTACTTCTGCCCAAATTGGGGTAACTATCTTGCTGGGCTCTTGGTCTTCGGTATTTGCTCAAGGAGCTACTCTGGGTTTTAACGGTGCCACGGTAAAATTTTTCTCTCGCTTCCGGAACAAAGAAAAAAATCATCACGGATTTCTCTTTTTATTGCTACTGGTGGCACTTGGGGGCTTTTTGCTGTTTCTTGGCCTCTACTACTTACTCAAACCCTGGCTCATTGCTACCCACGACGATTCTTCGCCACTGTTTCGGCACAGCATCTACCTAATTATTCCCTTCACTTTTCTCATACTGCTGTTTCTGATGCTGGATACCTACAATCGGGTACTCTACAATGCCACCACCGGGACACTACTGAAAGAACTATTTTTAAGGCTATTTATCTTACTAGGCACTTTACTATTTTTCTTTAACCTACTCAACTTCAATCAGTTTGCAGCCTGGTACGTAGGTGCCCAAGGAGGCACAGTCGCTATGCTGATTGTGTTTCTCATTTGGCAAAAGGAATTTAATCCAATGCCGGATTTCAGTCGCTTAGATTCGTCTCTGATTCGAGGCATGGCGAGCCTTAGCCTGTTTAGTTTCCTTACGGGTTTTAGCGCATTGGCTATTCTTCGTATCGATAGTATTATGATTGGCAGCTACCTCACGGAGGCGGAAGTAGGCATTTACGCGATGAATATCAACTTCGCAACCCTGGTCATGTTGCCCACCCGGGCACTTAGGAACATCGCCCCTACGCTAATTGCTGATGCATTTAATAACGATGATTTAGATGCCATCGGCAGCATTTACCAAAAAAGTACCATCACCCAACTGACGGTCGGACTACTGCTGATGCTGGGCTTGTGGGTGAATACCGAAACAATCTACGCGATTCTCACGCCAGAATATCGAACCGGAATATACGTTGTGCTATTTATCGGCCTATCCAACGTAGCAAGAATGGGGGGCGGACTTAGCGATGCGATTGTAGGTTATTCAAAGCATTATAAGATGAATACGGTATTTAATGCCGGATGGCTGTTGCTAATTGTACTTACCAATCTAATTTTTATTCCGACTCTGGGAATTACTGGAGCGGCTTTAGCCTCCTTGGTTTCAGTAGTAGTGATCACCGTTGTTCGCTTCTGGTTTGTTTACCGCAAGTTCGGAATGCAGCCCTATCGATTTGAACACCTGTTGGTAATTGTTCTGGCCGCGTTGACGTACTTTCTGATTAGCTTACTGCCTACCTTTTCTCCGTTTTGGATTGACTTTCTGCTAAAGGGAAGCTTAGTGGTGGCAATCTACGGATCGGCGGTTTATTTTCTCAATGTTTCTCCGGAGATTAATGCACTCGTTAATTCTACCGCACAACGGATTCGGTCACTTTTTTGACTGCTGCAACGATATACTCAACTTCAACATCAGTTAGTTCCGGGTACAAAGGAATAGATAATACGTG
Organism: Tunicatimonas pelagia; assembly: GCF_030506325.1. Classification (NCBI taxonomy): domain Bacteria; kingdom Pseudomonadati; phylum Bacteroidota; class Cytophagia; order Cytophagales; family Catalimonadaceae; genus Tunicatimonas; species Tunicatimonas pelagia. Next base: position 7,045,393 of record NZ_CP120683.1, read on the forward strand.
ATGTGCTTGCCGTTCGGCATTAGGGTAGCCTGCCGGATCGCGAAATTTCTCAAACAGAGGCTGCTGGCATACTGGAATTGGATAATGAACTTCGGTTTGAATGCCTAGTTTAGCGAGATCACCCCGTACTTTATCACGATTCTCCACCTGAACCACAAACAGATGCCAAACTGCATTATCGTTCTTCTGAGGTAATTTTATCGGTAACTTCTGCCAAGACTCAAGATAATGATTAGCAATTTGCTGCCTTCTCCGATTCCACCTCTCCAGATAGGGTATCTTCAGCGAAAGTACTTTTGCCTGCCAAGCATCCATACGGCTATTTCTTCCTAAAATAGTGTGGGTATGTTTCTCCAACTGTCCGTGGTTAGCAATGGCTCGACATCGCTCAGCCAATGCATTATTATTGGTCGCAATAGCTCCGCCATCTCCCACTGCTCCCAGATTTTTAGTTGGATAGAAACTGAAAATTCCGACCTCTCCCCAGCACCCTACTTTTTTGGTGTCCACACTAGCCCCGTGTGCCTGAGCACAGTCTTCCAAAACTTTCAATCCGTGCGAATCTGCTAAACCTGTAAGCTGCTTCATGTCTACTGGGTTTCCGTACAAATGAATTGGTACAATGGCTTTGGTTCTTGCGCCGATTTTTTCTGAGAGTTTCTGTAAATCAATATTGAAAGTATTTGGATGGTTATCTACCAATACGGGAGTAGCTCCCAATAATCGGATAGCTTCAGCTGCCGACATCCAACCATTAGCGGGAATAATTATTTCGTCTCCGGGCTGAATACGCCACGCTCTCAGCACAATCTCTAGGGCGTCGGTAGCATTCGCACAACTAACTACATTGCATACACCTAGATAGTCGGCAAATTTAGTTTCAAAGCTTTGAATTGCTTCACCTCCCATCAATCGATTAGAAGAGATTAAATGATTCAGGGCGGCTTGCATATCCGCAAGAATTGGCTCGTGCTGCCTTCGGAGATTTACGAATGGAATTTGCATAGGAAAATGAAGATAAGGCTTTTACTTTGTCGAAAAAACTAACAAATTTACACCAACAACACATTAGCTCCGTTAGGCCTTTTGATTAGCCACCGAACTTTGCATAACTTAAGTAAAGTTTCAAGATAATTGGTAAACCACTAAATATTCCCCCAACATTATTTTCTTTCTCCGGCGTTGATTCGCTTAATTTGCAAATTAACTTCTAATCATATTTATGAAGAAGATCGCAGTACTAACTTCAGGAGGAGATTCTCCTGGCATGAACGCTTGTATCCGGGCCGTAATTCGGGGAGCGATCTACCACGGAGTAGAAGCCTATGGCATTAAATATGGCTACAATGGGCTTATTGAAGGTGACATCTACAAAATGAAGTCCTACTCAGTTAGCAATATCATTCAGCGAGGTGGCACCATTCTTAAATCGGCGCGTAGTAATGAGTTTCGTACTCCTGAAGGTCGCAAGAAAGCTTTTTACCAGTTGCAACGACGCGGTATTGAAGGCTTAGTGGTGATTGGAGGCGATGGTACATTCACCGGAGCAAATATCTTTTGTCAAGAATACGGAGTACCCGTGGTGGGTGCGCCCGGCACCATTGATAATGATCTGTACGGAACCGACTTTACTATCGGTTTTGATACGGCGGTGAACACCGCCCTCAATGCTATTGATAATATTCGGGATACGGCTAACTCGCACGACCGCATTTTCTTTATTGAGGTAATGGGACGCGACTCAGGGTATATTGCAATTGAATCAGGGATTGGTGGCGGTGCCGAACTAATTATGGTGCCCGAAACCAGCACGTCTATTGAAGATGTGATTCATACCTTGGGGCAGGGACGTAATCACGAAAAAACCTCTTCTATTGTAGTAGTAGCCGAAGGTGATGAGGAAGGTGGGGCAATTGAAGTGGCTGCGAAAGTGAAGGAGCGTTTGAATGATAAGGATTTTAAAGTCTCTATTCTGGGTCATATTCAACGGGGCGGTGCTCCTACGGCGATGGATCGTATTTTGGCCAGTCGGCTGGGTTTAGCAGCTGTAGAGGGACTGTTGAACGGTAAACGTAGCATGATGGCCGGGGTAATCAATAACCGAATTGTTTATACTGAGTTTAAAGAGTGTATCAATACTTCTAAACCACTGGAGCAGGATATGCTGCGGATGGTGAAGATTTTAAGTATTTAAATATTGTGTTTAGGTGTTCATGGTTATGATGTTATAGTTCTTAGTTGAATTGTGGGTTCTGAGTTCAAAGTACAGCGCTCTGGGTTCAATACCATACTAAGTACTATAACACCAAGCACTATAACACGAATACTTGAACACCTGAACACATCAAAATACACCAAAACAAACTCCTATGGGATTTCTACCCATCATATTGGCAATTGTCGGATTCCTTTTTCTGTGGGGCATTGTTAACTATCACTCGCTAAAAACCCGAAAAAAAGAGGTAGAAGAAGCTGCCGAGTTGGTGTTTCGTTACGCAGCACTTCGACAAAATATTATTATTCAACTATCAAATATTGAGGGTAACGATGACTCATTAAGTACGCTGCTTCACCGGATAGTGCAGTCTTTTCATCCGATAGATAAAAATACTACCACGGCTACCGAAATTGTGGCCTCGGGGCAACAGCTCTCCCAACAAGTCGATGAACTCCCTGATCAGTTAGGTAAGCATAAAGTGTACCGTAGCAGTATCGAGCAATTGCAAAAAGCTGATCTTGCCTACCGAATAGCTGCCAATCGCTATTCATTAAAACTAGAGCAGTACTTAGGTTTGGTAACTAAACCACCTTCTAAGTTTGTAGCAGCCCTATTTGGTTTTTCCCGTAACGATATTCAACTACCGGAAGAAGAGGTGGTTACCTCCTGAACTTCATCAATAAATTTTTTTCGGTCTAGCTCCCCTAACAAAGAGGCATAAGGGCGCAACCCTGATACTTCATCGAATATCTGCTTTAGCACCGCCGTAAGCGGAATGAATAAAATCATCCCAGGAATTCCCCAGATTAAGTTTCCGATGAAGATCGCTAGCAGCGTAAACATCGGGTTGATCCTTACCTTATTACCAACAATACTAGGGGTAATTAAATAACTCTCTATAGTTTGAATCACGGTGAAATAAAGAATAACCCACACCCCCGCCAGCGCTGAGTTATTAATCACTACTGTAAACATTGCCGGAATTATTGATCCAACCATCGGTCCAATAAACGGGACTACATTTAGCAGAGCCGAAAAAATACCGAAGAATAAAGCATTGGGAACGCCCAGTATCCATAATGCGATGCTATTGCAAACGGCAAGAATCAAAATCACTTGAAAAATACCAACTAAATAGTTTCTTACTACTTTTTCAATTTTTAGCAGAAGACGACGCATACTGCTACCATTCTCCTCAAACAGATACACTCCAAAGTCCCGAATATCTTTACGATACATCAGGAAGAGTACCACAAAAACCGATAAAAAAAGAATTGTTATCAGACTGGTAGCTACCAGTACTAGTAAAGTACCAATGGCACTTTGAGCATCTTTCATAAGAAAAGTGAAAAGCTCATTAAACGAAGATAGCTGACCTAGTTCCGACTGCCCCAGGTATTCTCCTAAGTAAGCAGATATATTGACCGTCATTTGGTTCAGATTGTCCTCGAAAGTATCTACATTCTCAGCAAGGGCAGATATTTGCAGAGCAAAGAACGTAACTATTCCAGCCACAAAAGCGCCGCCTAGCAAAGTGCATAAAAAAGCCGCAATGTTGCGATGAATTCCCTGATTTTCTAGGTACTGGCACAGTGGAGCTAATATGATCGCAATGAACGCTGCAAAAGCAAGTGGAATAAAAATAGACTGCCCCAAAATAAGAAGCAATATGGCAATTCCTATCGAGAGCAGAAATGCTGTCGTTCTGTACAGAGAAGATGTTTTTAGCTCAGAAAACATAAAAAGTGTTTCTTAGTAGAGCGGCTAAAAATAGGCTAAGGTGAAAAAATAGTGTTGTTGCTCAATATTATTAACTGAAGTAAGCCGGAAAAGGTTAGGCACGATCTGAATACCTACTCTTCCGGCTTATGATTATTTTAATGAGTACCTTCTACTTCACTTACTTCAGGCTCGATACGTACAGCATCTATACTTTTATCTCGTACTAGCTGATTGAAATCCGGCAGATCTCGATTAACCACCTCCTGAAATTGCTCCAACTGCTCATCAATACGCTGAGTGATTTCATTTTTAAACGCTACTGCCTGAGCGGTGGGCTTGAAGTTGCCCGCACTCATCTGAGACGCTACGTTAGCTAATTTGTTATTTAATCTGATGGGGTAATTTAGTGGGTCTTGGCGACTACGGTTCTTGGTCTGATACAACTCCTCCTCAATCACGGTGATCCGCTCATCAATCTTCTTGGCCATCTCCACTACATCGCTCATGTTATCCTCATCTTTCACTCGCTCTACTACTTGATTCATTTGCGCTCGCAATTCCCGAATATCTTCTATCGTTTGGTGGGTTTCGGTCAGCTTGTTTCGCGCTGAGATCAGAAAATCAAATTGCGCCTGAATATCCTGAGGGCTCGATTCCCAGCGAGGGTCAGCCAGAATAGTAAACGGTTGGGTCATCTGCTCCTCGCCCACTTTTAGCGTTACTTGGTATTCGCCCGGTACTGCCTTCGGTCCTTGCGTACCACTACCCCATAAAATCATTCCTTCAAATGCCTTGGCTCCGGGGTAGCGCATGTCCCACACAAATCGATTGAACCCACGTTCAACTTCTAGTTTACCTTTCAGCGGATCTTTGGTTTCCTTGCCTTCGGTAGTACTAAACTCCCGAATCAGGGTTCCGTCTTTCTCTTGTATTTGCAGAACTATTGCCTGGGTAGTGTCCGGTTCTTCAGCCAGCACAAAATGTACCATGACTCCGCCCGGATGGTTAGTTCCAGCCGTAAGTGATGGCTCGGCTTGCTGACCACCCATTCGGTAACTATCCATCGGCTTATAGAGATGGTAGCCGTTTTGCTGGAAATCGTCTCGCACGGCTTGCTCGTTGAGTTGGTGGAGCGGAGTTAAGTCATCAATAATCCAGAAGCTACGGCCTTGCGTGGCCGCAATTAGGTTATTGTCTTTTATTGCCAGATCGGTGATGGGAACCGTTGGTAAATTCAGTTGAAATGGCTGCCAGTTGGTTCCATCGTCAAACGATACGTACATTGCTGTTTCCGTTCCGGCGTAGAGTAACCCTGCTTGCTGAGGGTCAGCCCGAACTACCCGGGTAAAGTGCTCACTTTCTATGCCATCGGTAATTAAATCCCAGCTTGCTCCGTAGTCAGTAGTTTTATAGAGATAAGGAGTGAAGTCACCTATTTTATAACGGGTTCCGGCAACATACGCTCCTCCGTCTACCGATGGGTGCACATCAATACTATTAATCATCATCCACTCGGGCATATCGGGCGGAGTCACATTATTCCAGTTCGCTCCCCCATCCCGACTGATATGAATTAACCCATCGTCGGAACCGGTCCAGATTACTCCCTCTTCCCGAGGTGATTCTACCGCTGCAAAAATGGTAGCGTAGTATTCCACGCCCGTATTATCTTGCGTAATGGGCCCACCCGACGATTTAAGTTTGGAAGAATCAGCCCGGGTAAGATCAGGGCTAATTACTTCCCAGCTTTGGCCTTCATCGGTAGAAACGTGCAAGTGATTAGATGCGGTGTACAGTTTTTCCGGGTTGTGAGGAGAAAAGAAGATTGGAAAGTTCCACTGAAAGCGGTACTTCATGCCCTCAGCCCCGTAGCCCATCGGGTTGTCAGGCCACACATTAATGATCCGCACCTGTTCGTTCTCATGATTTACTCGAGAAAGAAATCCACCGTAGCTGCCACCGTACACAATTTCGTTGTCGTTAGGGTCAATCGCCAGATGGGCACTCTCTCCGCCCGCAGTGGCTTCCCAGTGGCTATCGTCAATTTCGCTACCATCCGTGCGATGCAGCACGCGAAGAGTCGAGTTATCTTGCTGAGCACCATAAATTCGGTACGGAAAATGATCGTCGGTAGTCACTCGGTAAAACTGAGCGGTAGGCTGATTGTGGTAGGTTGTCCAGTTTTCGCCCTGATCAATGCTTACCTGCGCTCCGCCATCATCGCCAATAATCATGCGCTGGTTATCTTCGGGGGCAATCCACAGATCGTGGTGATCACCGTGCGGAGCTACCGAAGGCTCAAAGGTTTTTCCCCCGTCTTTAGACTGGTGATAACGCACGTTCATTACGTACACAATATCTTCGTCCTGCGTATCGGCGTAAATGCGCGAATAGTACCAAGCCCGCTGGCGCAAGCTCCGGTCGTCGTTAGTTTTTGTCCAGGTAGCTCCCGCATCATCCGAGCGAAACACTCCGCCATTTTCGGCTTCTACAATGGCAAATACTCGCTCTGAATTCACCGGAGAGACCGACACGCCAATAATGCCTAGTGATCCCTCAGGCATTCCTTTGTTAATTGAAATTTCTTTCCAGGTATCGCCGCCGTCCGTGCTTTTCCATAGCGCGGAACCTTCGCCCCCACTGGATAAACTGTAGGGAGTACGCCGGATGCGCCAGGTGCTAGCGTATAGCACTCGGGGATTATTGGGATCCATCGCTAAATCGACCGCTCCGGCATCCGGGTTGGCAAATAGTACTTTTTCCCAGGTTTGTCCCCCATCTTTCGAGCGAAACACACCTCGTTGGTCGTTCGGGGCAAATAGATTACCCATTGCCGCTACGTATACCAAATCCGGGTTCTTCGGATGAATTCGGATTCGCCCAATGTGCCGAGACTGATCTAGCCCCACCGATTGCCAGGTTTTTCCGGCATCAGTAGTTTTCCATACTCCGTAACCGAAGGAAACATTACCCCGAACCGTTTTTTCACCTCCACCTACGTAGATCACATTATTATCGTATTCACTCACAGCCACCGCGCCAATAGAACCGCCGAAGTAACCATCCGAAATATTTTCCCAGGTTTGCCCTTTATCTTGGGTACGCCAAACGCCACCACCGGTAGATCCGAAATAAAATAAGTTGGGTTGACCCGGCACCCCCGTTACCGCACAAGAACGTCCCCCTCGGTAAGGCCCAATGGAGCGCCATTGCATACCGTGGTACAATGTAGTGTCAATTGCTGGAAGTGATGATGAATTCTTCTTACGTTGGGCGTAGCCATCTGACCAAGCCAGACAACAGACTCCCAGAAGAGCGATCAAAATAGTAGAGAAGTATCGCATAGGAATAGGTAGTTTGTAGATGAAACAAGTAGCTAAGATAATAGAAAAGCTGACGATGCTGCAACGTTTACGGCAGCATTTCCACCTCAATCTGAGGAATTTCTCCCTCACTAATCGGCCGCAATGGCTAAATTAAGCCATTCAGTAGCTATGGCAAGGTTATTTCCTGTCATTGAAGTCATACTAAACTAACCAACTAACTACTCCAGCAGTGCTGAAAATCGCGTACTGCTGGTTTTTTTATGCCTGTTTGCTAGTCTTTTCATTTCATTTGTCCAACTTTGCTTAATTATTTATACTTGTACATGTTTTTTTACTCCAGTGCAATCTATTTTTTACGGCAACCATGGAACAACTTAGCGTATTTGATATTCTGAAAATTGGTATTGGTCCCTCCAGCTCACACACACTTGGCCCCTGGAGAGCAGTGCAGCAGTTCATCCAATCCATTCAAAAAGCGTCTAAACTATCTCAGATCAATACGATCACGGTAGAACTCTACGGCTCATTAGCCAAAACGGGCAGAGGGCACGGCACAGATATCGCCGTTATGCTAGGATTATCGGGTGAAGACCCCGAAACTATTGATACCAATATGATCCAGCAAAAAACCCAACTCATCCGCCAGAGCCAGTCTATTGACCTGCTAGGAATTCATCCTGTTCCGTTTGATCCCCTTACCAACATTATTTTTCGCCCGGAAAACCTGCCATATCACCCCAACGGAATTCGTATGTGGGCGGAAACTGATGCCGGTGAACGCCTGCTGGAAACCTACTACTCTATCGGTGGCGGATTTGTGGTAAAGGAGGGCGAACAACCGGAAGAAAATCATCATTCTTTACCGTATCCGGCTCATACCCCGAAGGAGCTACTGGCTTATACAGAAAAAACGGGCAACTCTATTGTTGATATCTTGTGGGAAAATGAGCAGACCTGGCGCAGCAAAGAAGCTATTCGCACGGAACTACTTCAGTTGTGGGAAGTGATGCGAGACTGCGTTTATAAGGGTTGCCATACCGAAGGGAAATTACCTGGCGGTCTTAACGTAACCCGACGGGCACCGCTCATGTATAAAAAGCTCATGCCTGACTCTGATTTTCGTAAGCCGGAAGATTGGGTAGAGGCTCTGACTCAACTCAGTTGTAATACCCAGCAAACGCTAAAGTGGGTAAGCTGCTTTGCCTTTGCCGTAAACGAGGAAAATGCTTCGCTAGGTCGGGTGGTTACAGCTCCCACCAACGGTGCGGCCGGAGTGATTCCGGCGGTACTACTGTACTATCTATGTTTCTGCCAACATCAGATTAGCGATGATGATATTATCAATTTTTTAATGATAGCCGGGGAGATAGGCACTTACTACAAGAAAGGAGCCACTATTTCGGCAGCGATGGGCGGCTGTCAGGCCGAGATTGGCGTATCTTCTTCCATGGCCGCCGCAGCCCTTACCCATTGTATGGGCGGCAGTGTAAAACAAATAATGATGGCGGCTGAGATTGCTATGGAGCACCATTTGGGACTTACTTGCGATCCGGTAGGCGGCTTGGTTCAAATCCCCTGTATTGAGCGCAATTCTATGGGAGCCATCAAAGCGATCACCGCCAGCAACATTGCCTTAGATGCTGACCCTGATGATGCTAAAATATCGCTGGATCAGGTGATTGAAACGATGTGGCACACTGCTCAGGATATGAGCGATAAATACAAAGAAACCTCAGAGGGTGGATTAGCTCTAAAAGTCTCAGTAGCCATTCCGGAGTGTTAGTATTTGTGTATTTCAATTACAAACCTTAAAAAGTTCGCCAATGACTGTGAGTGTATTTCTAAGCCATAGCCACTCAGATAAGCACTTTGTCAGGAAACTTGCTAGAGACTTAGATAGTCATGGTGTTAGGTGTTGGCTTGACGAGGCAGAAATGAAAATCGGCGATTCTCTGATGCAAAAGATAAGAGAAGGAATTGATTCAGTAGACTACTTTATTATTGTTCTTTCCCCTAATTCAGTAAATGCACCCTGGGTTGTTAACGAGCTCGATGTTGCGATGAATCACCACATCAGTGGTAAGCCAATAAAGGTTCTGCCTATCCTTCTTAAGAAGTGTGATCTGCCAGGCTTCTTAATTGGGAAACTATACGGCGATTTTCAGCAAGAAGATGAGTACAATAACTCTTTCAAAAAGCTAATTAATAGTCTTGACATAGTTTACAACAAGAGCGTTCTAAATTCTACTAAAAGCACAAACAATTTGGAGACGTGTCTTGAGAAGGCTTCCTTCATAAACTTACCGTTATTGTCTAAGCCATTCTATAGACCATTTCAATATATTGGAATGACTGTACAGAAAGCTGAATTAGAAACTGGCGAAAAAGCAAATCAGGCTGGTAATATTGCTGTTGAAACAGAGGATTGTAAAATGTTCTTAGAAGCCGAAGGTAATTTTATCAGTTTTATTCAAATTGATCTAAAAGCGACAGCTCCACACTACCAGAATCAAGATTTTGACTCAGAACCTCTCTTAGGTTCTTTGAGCATTGCACCCACGGAGTTAGACTTTGAGAGAAAACAAACACACTTTCATACGTACTACGACCACAAAAGAAAGCTTAAGGTAAGTGTTGCTTGCCTTTATGATGGTGCACCCCTAACTATTGCATTTAGCGCGAAATATTATGGGATGTAGAATTTTAGGCATAGTTCGTTCAAGAACATACTACCTGTTTATGTATTAAATTTCTCAAATTATGAACCTCACCTATTACGGACACTCAAGCTTCTCGATAGATTTTGCAGGGATAAAATTGCTTTTCGACCCATTCATTACTCCCAATGAGTTGGCCAAAGATATTGACGTTTCAGCTATTGAAGCTGATTACATCTTACTAAGCCACGGACACGCCGACCACGTAGCCGATGCTATTCAATTAGCGAAGCAGACCGGAGCGAAAGTGATATCTAACTATGAAATAATTATGTGGCTAGGTCGGGAAGGTATTGAAAATGGCCATCCCATGAACCACGGTGGTGCGTTTGACTTTGACTTTGGAAAAGTCCGCTACGTAAATGCGGTACACTCTAGCGCGTTGGATGACGGAACGTATCTGGGTAATCCTGGTGGATTTATCGTCAGCAACGGCCAGCACCGTTTTTACTATTCCGGCGATACCGCCCTAACGATGGATATGCAACTACTTCCCCGCTACGGCAAGCTAGACTTCGCTATTCTACCCATTGGTGACAACTTCACCATGGGAGTAGACGATGCCATCACTGCCAGTGATTTTATTCAATGCAACAAAGTTTTCGGCGTCCACTACGACACATTTGGCTACATAAAGATCAATCACGAAGAAGCCATTGAAAAATTTAGTAAAGCTGGAAAAGAATTGATTTTAGCCGAGATCGGTTCTACGATAAAAATTGCAGATTGAAAAATTCAAAATCGATATTGTTTTAATTTGTAATTTGCGACCCTTCAATTTGTAATCTTAAACTACACATATGCAAACGACACTATCATTCATCGGCGGATTAGGCGGTTGGGAAATCATGATTATCCTGGTATTTGTACTGATTTTCTTCGGTGCCAGCAAAATTCCTGAAATTGCCCGCGGTATGGGAAAAGGAATCCGCGAATTCAAAGATGCTACTAAAGAAATTAAAGACGAAATCGAGAGCGGGGTTCGCTTGGATAAGTAGCATTCCGCTGGGAGCCAAATACTAATTAGCCTTTCCATACGTTGGCTAATCAGTACTCAAGAACTTTTTAATCGTCATGAGAGGATCCAACTGGCTCTTCAATATTTTTCTGTCCCTTAGCATTCTTTTACTCACCGCCTGCAATAGTGATGAGGACTCGGCTAGCTGGCTGAACCAAGATCATCTAGTTGGCTTATGGGATCTAGAGCAGGTCTCAGTACAAGCAAAAGAGGGGCAAACCATTCGTTCGGTTTATCAGCGCTACTATGAAAGCCTAGGAGTACCCGCGAGCGAAGGGCTAGCGATATTTCTCGACTCTCTTGAAGCAATTTATAGCCAACCTATTACTGATCTTTATGGTGAGGGAGTGCATTTTTTACTCGAGGAAGAGAATAACTCGTTCCTTTTCTACGAGAACCGACTAGGTAGCACCCAAGGCTGGTGGTCAGTTACTAACAATAATCAACTTACCATAGAAGAAACAGGTCGTACAAGCCGATTTACAGTAGCTTCACTGAATAGCTTCCAGTTGGTACTTAACCAGGATGCCGAAGATTTTAACAATCTCTCTTTCCTCAGCTACGCCGATCTCACTATACCCGAAGGAGCCTTCGTAAAGTTTGTATTCTCTAGATAACTAGGTGGTACAAGCTATTTACTCCCATCGGCTGGTTTACCGTAAAACCCTCTCCGTAGGCAGCACCAATAGCGTGACCTAGCTCTTTGCCTCGTGCCTCGATGAAATTCATGAATAAAGGAGTTGTTAGAAAGGTCTGAGGATCATCGCCATCGCCCCCATCAAACTGGGATTTGAATGCCCGAATGGCTTTCATTTTCGTTTCCCAGTATTCTGAGACATCTACCACAAAATCGGGCTGAATATAATTGGATTGAATGAAGTGATACACCTTTTTCGGTCGCCAAGCCATCTGCTCTTCATCATTCTGAACCGTACTGATTTTAGCCAACCCCGAATAAAAACAAGCGTCCCGAATTAATGTAGCGGCTCGTCCGTGGTCAGGGTGACGATCGCTAATCGCATTAGCCAACACTATTTCGGGCTGGTGGCTACGGATAGCTTTAATAATTTCTAACTGATGCGCTGAGTCATTGGCAAAAAAACCGTCGGCCATGTCTAAATTTTCCCGAAAAGCCACTCCGAGAATTTTCCGTCCTTCTTCCGCTTCTTTCGCCCGAATTTCAGGCGTGCCTCGGGTGCCTAACTCGCCTCGGGTCAAATCAACAATTCCGACTGTTTTACCTTTGGCTACGTGCTTAGCAATAGTAGCTCCACAACCTAATTCGGCATCATCGGGGTGAACAGAAATTACTAGTATATCTACTTTCGTCATATCTGATTGATTACCACTGGGTGGTGGGGTTTAGCCCCGGAACCAATCCGGGGTGGGTATTAGAGGATGTGTGAAGGGAAAAGTCTTGTGTCAAATTTATCCTTTACCATCTATCTTTCACCTCTCCCCTTTTTTATATAAAGGTAAGGAAACTTCTTAGAGAAGAACATAATTGGATATTAAGTCGTAAAGACAATAAAGAACACTTTCCTATGGCGGTGATATTTACCTTTATGCTCCTAATTGGCCTGGAACTAGCTGGATTGTATGTGGCCGGAGGTATCGGGCATGCTATTCGCTCAGCGTTTACTAAAAGTCCAACACAAAAATCCAGTCCCCGAGTACGCGGGCTGAATGTACTGATTGGCTATGGCGTTATTTTTAGCTTCTTTATTTTGTTGTCACTTCTTTAGTAACCTACTGCCGTATCATCGCCTCGGGGGTCGGCTCCGCCTTCTAGCTTTCCGTCCGGTAGTACTAAAATAGCATCTACTCGACCGATGCTGCTTCGTTCAACCAGATGATGCCCCATATCTTTCAGTTTCTGAGCAACATCAATACTGAAGGCAGTAGGTTCGGCAAAGATAGTATCAGGTTTCCACTGGTGGTGAAAGCGTCCGGCAGTAACTGCCTCCTGTATACCCATACCGTGTTCTAACACATTCAAAATAGTTTGATATACTGAGGTGATAATGGTAGAACCACCAGGCGTACCTACCACCATGTACAGACTGTCGTTCTTCTCTACGATAGTCGGGGTCATGGAACTTAACATCCGCTTCTCAGGCTGAATAGCATTAGCTTCTCCGCCCACCAAACCAAACATATTCGGAAAACCCGGTTTGATACTAAAGTCATCCATCTCGTTATTAAGGAAGAAACCCGCTCCGCCAACCACTACCTTAGAACCGTAGCCACCGTTGAGCGTAGTGGTTACCGAAACTGCGTTCCGGTCTTTATCTATAATTGAGAAGTGGGTAGTTTCCATTGCCTCCACTGGGGCGGGATTACCCGCTGAAATCATCGAGCTTGGCGTAGCGGTAGTAGAATCAAAGTTTTCCATCCGCATCAAATTATACTCTGGTTCAAGTAAATCTGCCATTGGAACCGGATAGAAGTCCGCATCGCCCAAGTAGGTTGCTCGGTCGGCGTAAACCCGGCGTTCAGCTTCTACCATCGCATGAGCCGTAGCGGCAGTGTTATGTCCCATTTCCTCTAAGGGAAAAGGCTCAACACTGTTTAGAAGTTGGGCTAGAGCAATTCCCCCGCTGGAAGGAGGGGGCATAGATATAAATCGTAAGCCTTCGTATTTTGTGACTATCGGCTCCCGAAACTTAGATTCGTACTGCGCCAAATCGTCTAGGCTAATAATCCCACCCCCTCGTTCCATTTCAGCTACCAGTAATTCTGCCGTTGCACCTTCGTAAAAACCCGCTCGACCTTCATCACGAATGCGCTCCATGGTAGCCGCTAATTCGGGCATATAAATGGTATCGCCCGCTTGCCATTCCGCTTCATTTAGCAAGAATTCAGGGCTTTGAGTATTGGCTTCTTGAAATACCTCCTTACTGCGATTCAACCCTCTTGCTTCCCTTTCGGTCAAGATAAAACCATTGGCAGCTAAATCAACCGAAGGCTGTACCAATACCTCCCAAGGTAAGCTGCCGTAGCGTTCGTGCGCCTTCACCATGCCATCTACCGAACCAGGTACTCCTGAAGCCAGATGCCCCAATCGGCTGGCACCTTTGATTACTTCACCATTTTCATCTAGGTACATATCGCGAGTAGCCGCTAGTGGGGCTTTTTCCCGATAATCCAAGGTATTGGTCAGCCCCTCAGCTTCCCGAATCACCATAAAACCTCCCCCGCCAATGTTACCAGCCGCCGGATAAACCACGGCTAAAGCGAATTGCACCGCAATTGCGGCATCAACAGCATTTCCGCCTTGTTTAAGTATTTCGGCCCCTACTTGCGAGGCCAGAGGGTGAGCACTTACGACCATTGCTTCATCGGCAATGACTCCGGTAGGGGGAGCTACCGCTACTTCTTCGCTGATGGGGGCAGTGCATCGGAGTGAAAAAAATCCTGAAGCCAGAATAAAAATGCTGTAGAAATATGCTTTCATGTATTTTTATTATGCAATCTGAAATAAATGCCGAATATGGGTTTAAAAATGAGGCTTTGCAAATCTACGACATAGTTGTTAAATATTAGTTTACAGTAATAAAGAAATAGATTCGTATTGATAGTCTGACTATTTTGCCGAACAAATAAGGGCAAATTAGACTCTCAAACAACTCAAAAAATAATAGTATGGATTTACTTAATAAAAATGCAATTGTCACCGGCAGCAGTCGGGGCATTGGCAAAGCTATCACCGAAGCTCTTCTAGAAGAAGGAGTTACTGTGATTGGGTGGAACCGAACCAAACCCGATTTTGAGCACGAGCACTTCCACTCAGTACAGGTCGATATTGCTGACTCAGCTCAAGTAGATCGGGCTTTTGAAGAAACTACTGGGCTAACAGACGATCATATTTCAATACTCATCAATAATGCCGGTATTGGATACAAAGGAGCTACTGATGAGATGGAGCCATCGGAGTGGCAGCAATTATTTAATGTAAACGTGCACGGACTTTTTTACGTGACTAGGCACGTAATTCCACTGATGAAACAAATGAAACAAGGACATATTATTAATATTTCATCCGGGGCAGGTACTACTGGTATTGCCGGAATGGCGGCGTACTGTGGCACCAAACATGCCGTACACGGTATTTCTCACGCGTTGCACGCCGAACTTCGCTACGATGGTATCAAAGTCACCTGCCTTTCACCCGGTTCGGTTCACTCTAATTTTTCTAAAGAAATGGGCTCGCCACCGTCTAAAACCAATAAAATGCGTCCGGAGGATATTGCGTCTTCGGTAGTACACGCACTGAAAGCTCATCCTAATTATCACTACGTAGATATAGAGGTGCGGCCGTTGCAGCCCTAGGGACTAAGATTGTCTATAATATTGAATAGATTATATTTATAATTTTGATTTTCAGTATTTTAGCTAATTCCATTAGTACTGAAACTTTAAGCATTTAATGCCCGCACTAAACACTATTTTTTACGGCCCACCGGGCACCGGAAAAACCTATTTAACGTCTCGACGAGCTGTTCAACTTATCGAGAACTTATCTGATTCTGAGCTTCAAAAGCAATATCCACCGGATCAAAGAAGTAAGCTAAAAGCTCAGCTTAATGAGTATCAGCAGCAGGGGCACGTTGCAGTACTGACCTTTCACCCCTCCTTCGCTTACGAAGATTTTGTGGAAGGTATTAAGCCATTCAAAAATGAGCGAAATGATCTGTACTACGATGTGGTTGATGGACTATTCAAGCAAATGAGCTATAATGCGGCTTATGCTTTGCACCTAGCTCAGCAGCAACGAGCCTTAGATGCTCTTCCTAATCAATCCCAGAAAGCGGACGAAAGCCCCTTACCTCTCCGTCCGTTTGACGCGCTATACTTTGAGTTTGTAGACTACCTCAAACGGATGATGCAGGAGGGTTCAGAAGAAATTACGTTTGAAACCCGGACGGGTAAATCTTACCAACTAGTCAATATCAATCAAAACAATACACTGGCGTTTCAGACATCCGCTGGAGGAAAAACATATTCAGTTACTAAGCAGAGTTTAGCCAAAATGTACGGAGCATTTTTGGATGTCGAAGCAATCAACCAGCTTAGCGAAATTAGCGAGGTGGTAGGTCGAGGCAATACTTCGGTCATGTGGGCCGCTTTTCAGCGGCTGAAAGCTTTTGAAGCTACTCGTTACCGGATTTATAATTCCTTATTAAGCAATCATCAGCTATCAGGCAACTCAGTTTCAGCAGTGCAGTACCAGCAGATGAAACGGGCGGCTCAGCAACTGGATTACAGTCAGCTTTCTACCACGGATTATCAGCAAGCCGGAAATTTTGTAATTATCATTGATGAAATCAACCGAGGAAACCCAGCCAGTATTTTTGGGGAGCTTATCTCACTAATAGAAGAAGACAAACGGGCCGGAAGGACGGAAGCTTTACAAACCGTTCTCCCCTACTCTCGCGAAACCTTTAGTGTGCCACCTAATTTATTTCTCATTGGTACAATGAACACGGCTGACCAAAGCGTAGACACACTCGATTTAGCATTTCGCCGTAGGTTTACCTTTCAGGCCATTCGCCCCAACGCTGATCTGCTACAACCATCGGTAACTATTCCAGTAAAGAAAGCAGAAAACGTTAGTCAAGATAATTTGGCTCAGGCTGCTGAACCGAGCACTAACTATTCGCAGAAAATCTATCTGGATAAACTACTCCGGGTAATGAACGAGCGTTTACTCTGGCTTCGGAGCGAAGATTACGAGATTGGACACGCCTATTTTCTCCCAGTTCTGCGTACCGAGAATCCACTGAATGCTTTACGGCAAGCGATGTACCAGCGCATTATTCCGTTACTGGAAGAATATTTTTTTGACGATTGGGAAAAGCGGATTGCTGTACTGGGTATTTCATTTGTTGAAGAACTTTCGGGAGAGCATCTTTCTATGGGTGAAACTTCTGTCTTTAATCTGCCTGAAAAACGATACCGCTGGCGCGAGTTGAATGATTCGGAGTTTTTAGCAGCTATTCAGCGAGTGTACCAGCATGAGTAAACTCATCTTCTCTGTATACGAACAAGCCACTTTGCTAGTGGGTCAGCAGCAAAATGGATTTATTTTCACCGAAAAACATCTCTGGCAATTAGCTCAGCTAAAAAGTAAGTTTCCAGCAGGAATGTATCGTTTGGAATATCAGTCGGTGCGCTGGGGCAACTACGTGGGATTGGTAGAATTACCGGAGGTGATTATTGAAATTTTGCCCAAGATTGACCGTTCCGGCAATATTTTTCAGACTCGGCTTCGTTGGACGCAATTGCTTCAGCAGTTTGATTTTCTGCCTCAACTCGGCAATCTCAATCCTCAGCTTTTGATGCAGCCCGGTGAACTAACCGAAACACTGCAACGCGCTTTTATCAGTGAAGTAAGTCGCATCACTCCGCGCGGACTCGCCCGTCAGTACCGCAGTCAGCAAGGGCAACAACCTTTTTTGCGAGGTAAACTACTACTCACCGAGCAGATTCGTACCAATCTGGTGCAGAAGCATCGATTTTATGTACAATCCCAAAATCACGTAAAGGACCATTCACTCAATCAGCGTATTAAGCAAGCTCTGCGAATTGTTGCCCAATCGGGTCACTACTCAGCTAAAACCAATGATCTGCTGCGCTATTTCCGTTCGGTAACTGATATTTCATTAGATGCTCTAGAACCTCAGATTTCACTAAATCGAGCTACCCAGCATTACCAACTCGCTCTGCGGTTAGCTAATTTGATTTGCGGTGGATATTTGGGAGGAACATTTGCCGGACAAGATTTTGGCTTTTCACTACTGTTTGATATGAGTCGGGTATTCGAGTTACTGGTGTATTATCATCTAAAAAAACTGAGTCACGAGCATAACTTCAAACTACACTACCAACCCCAGCGCGCATTCTGGCGAACCAAGAACCTTTGTCCTGATTTTCTGCTAGAGCTCGAAGGCGAGCAACGAATAGTGATTGACACCAAATGGAAAGTACTTGCTTACCCGGAGCCAAATGATGAGGATTTACGCCAAGTATTCGCCTACACGCAAGTTTTTGAAGCAAGCCGAGGTATTTTACTCTACCCGCAGTCTAACAACCTATCCCCTACTCAAACATCATTCAACCTTATTTCTACTAATTCCGCTACCGGAGAGATTCAGTTTTTATCAATTTTAGAAAATATTAAGTCCCAATTACTAAATATTTTGCTGATATGATAATACGGGCTCACGCTCATCAACAAAATATTTCACATAAGAATATTTATTACATATCCATTAATAATTATATAATTGGCATAATCCCTGCGATAATTTTGGCAAATAGTATAAGCCATGGTAAAATATTGCTGGATACTCTCACTGATTGTTTGCTTCTCACTAGAAGCGTTAGCCCAAGGTTCTAAACGTCGACCAGGTGGTGGCGGGTTTACTTCCTCGCAGTGGTACGTTGGAATTTCTAGCGGAATCAACCAGTTTCAACCCAAAGTACAGGAAAGCTTTTCTGAGATAGATTACTGGGGAGGCGATGTGCTGGAGACCAAAGACTACTCTTCTTCAGAGCAGCCAATCGGTTATCATCTGGGGCTTATTACTATTTTTTCTCCAGCTAAGTTTCTTCAGATTGTGCTCAATCCTTCTTATGCTCAACAACGCTGGGGTTACCGCACTGAATACGCTTGGAATGATATTGATAATGAAAATAACTCCTACGAAATAGATTACAGCCATCAGTATACGTTGCACTATTTGCAGTTGCCGCTCACAGCCCGCTACGTTTTTCTACCCCGACGGTGGAAACCCTTCGTGCAAGCCGGAATCCAGTATCAAATGCGGGTAGATGCTACCAAAGAGCTGACTGCTTCGGGTACTGACTTTACTTCAGGTTCGCCCATTTCGCTACAAAGCGATACTCAATCAACCACCGCGACAACCTTATTTAACGACGGTCAGTGGGCAGCCAAAGCTGGCGGTGGAATTTTCTATCATTTTACCGGCTTTATGGCGGGTATAGAACTAAACTACTACTACGGATTCAACTCCATTGTCAACGACCAAACCCGTTTTTCAGCTACCCGTAACTTCCAGGGATTAGGCAACGCTTTAGATGATATCCGTTTATCCGGTCGGGAAATCACTTTTCAGTTGGTATTCCCCATGAAGTATCTGACCAAAAGTTTCTCACCAGTAATCATGTAAATCTAACGATTAATGATCGATGAGTAATGACTAATAAAACTCTTTATTCATCCATCACTATTCATTACTCATTCATCATTATTATGAAAAAGTATTTGATAATCAAGCTGGTAATAATTATACTGAATTATGGGTGTAGTTCGGACGAGGAGCTAATTGAGCCTCGGAATAGCTTTACGCGTATCTACGAGACCCAGCAGTTTTCTGATGGTTATGAACCAATGGCGATTGTGCAAACCTCGGATAGTGGCTACCTCACCCTTTCTAAAACCGAGCAGTGGAAAGCCCATTTGTTTAAATCCGATGAAGAAGGAATGAGCCAGTGGGAAATGACGTTGGAAGAGCCACTGGTTAGTCCTCTCCCCCATTTATTTGCGCAGGATTCAGGATTCATTATGTTTGGTATGAATGAGCTGTCGCAGAGTTTAGAAGTGCATAGCGTGAATCCAGCTACCGGAACGGTTAGTCAGATCAACACAATTTCTAATGTTCGCTATCCGCTAGCCGTCCATCGTACTGCTGACAATGGCTGGATTTTTCTGGGCTACGACCGTGAGAGCCGAAGCAGCACTTTACACGCTTACACTAATGCCTTTACCGAAATCTGGAGTGAATCTTACGGAGTGGAAGAAGATGTAGAGGAGTATGTGATTAACCATGTTGCTGGAGTAGGTTCAGCACTCCCCTTCTTCGTTGGAACTAACGGTAACTACGTGTACTTCAATGGCTTCTATAATTATTCATTTTCGTTAGTATTTGCTAACCAGAGCAACGGAGAACTTGCTGGAACTCTGCACGGCTATCGGGATGAATCCGTAATTAGTGCATTACATCCCATTGCTGCCGAACAGTATGCTTTGGCACAAAGTAAATTTGGGCAAGGCGCATTACTAACTAATGCACCGATCTCTGAACGTACTATTGCCGTGGGTAGTGATTTACCAACGGTTGACTTTAATGAGATTGATGAAAATGCGCGAGTAATTATTAAGGAAATCACTCAGGCGGGGCAAGATATTATTTTGTACGGAACCCAAACCAAGCGTCGTCAATTAGTTTTCTACGCTTACGCTAAAGAATCTGGCGAGCTAATGAGCATCAACTATTTAGGACAAACCAATCCCTACTTACTGGGAGACTTTACCGTGACTGGCGACGGCGGATTAGTCGTGGCGGCTGAGACCTACGTAGCCGGAAGATTTTCCCGATTACAGCTCTTTAAGTTATCCGAGCAGGAGTTTTCAGGGTGGTTTTAATTCTCTTAAACGCTTGATTTTAATAACTTTACTTAGAGAATATCTATTTGTCTACGGGCAATTGCTCGCTTAAAAAATCTAAGATCACTCCGTAGTTTTTAGCAAACGCGGCATGACCACCTTCTAATTCAACGTGTTGATAGTGGTACTGAAAGCGGCCGCCGCTGCGGTGGTCCTCTTCGAGCCTCTCTATCATCCTATTAACCATCAGCGTAGAAGGCCATACTTCATCTTCTGAAGAAGAAACAAATAGTATTGGTGCATTGATCTTTTCTACTTCTATCGCAGCTTCTGTAACAGATTCAGATTGAGGGTTCTCAATTATCTTGCTAAAACCTCCGTAAAAATCCCCAGCATCTATCAACGCTCTGGCTTCATCCGATGCAGCCACCCAGGGAATTTCTTCGCCTTTGAATGTCCAGGAGGAAGATTCGTTCCATCCAAACCGAGCGGGCAACGTTACATGAGAAGGCACAATAGCCATCACCGCCGCAATATCTGGATACCTTGAAGCTATGTTAAGGACGAGTTCCCCTCCTCTTGAACCGCCAAAAAGAGCAATCTGGTTTTGATCAACAAATGGTAGCTGGCTAACACGGCTGATTGTATCGTAGATAGCATCTAAGGAAATTCGGTCTAATACGTCAGGGGTATTTGAAGTACCGAAATAACCAATCGCTAGAAAGTGATACCCACGGGATAAAATACTACCTCTCAAACCCTGCGTTTCTTTCCCAGCGTATACCATTCCACCCTCGCTGCCTCCCAAGGCTACAACCATTGGCCTTTTTTCATCTACCGCCAAAAATAATTTGTAGTCAATCACTCCGCTTCTATCTGAGAGACTATTACAAGAGGATACAATTAGTAAACTAAGTACTCCTGAACTATACAAGATTATACTTTTCATGTGATACATTATATCAATCGGTGTTTCGATCTCCAGTCCTGGAAGAGAGTTGCTTCGAACTCTCAGCTTCTGGGTCTTTCTTTCCTTCTTTGACTTTCTTCTTCCTTCCAGCCTTTTGCAGAGCCTGATCAATGATCCACTCAATCTGTCCGTTGGTACTTCGGAACTCATCAGCCGCCCACTTTTCAACGGCTGCCATCATCTCAGGACTCACTCGTAAGGCAAATGCTTTCTTCTTCGACATAAACAGGACATCTCGTAGCTGTTCTTACTGATAGAATGTAAATTACTGGTGCAATGTTCCGGTGTTCACTACCGGAGTGGCATCCTTATCAGAGCAAAGCACTACCATCAAGTTACTAACCATCGTAGCTTTTTTCTCTTCGTCCATCTCAATAATTTTCTTCTTTGACAAGTCTTCCAGTGCCATTTCCACCATGCTTACCGCTCCTTCTACAATCTTTTCGCGAGCGGCTACAATAGCGGTGGCCTGCTGGCGACGAAGCATAGCACTGGCAATTTCGGATGAATACGCCAGATAGCCAATACGTGCTTCAATTACTTTAATGCCTGCCATCTGGAGTCGCTCACCTAATCGCCCCTCCAACGACTCATTCACTTCATCTACTCCCGAAACCAAAGTGATTTCGTGTTCATGGTCAAAATTATCGTAGGGGTACGAATTAGCCAATTTACGAACGGCTGCATCAGACTGAACTTTCACAAAATTTTCGTAGTCGTTAACCTCAAAGGCCGCTTTGTAGGTATCTTCCACTTTCCAAACCAGAATCACGCTAATCATAATCGGGTTACCCAGTTTATCGTTCACCTTCACCCGCTCACTATCAAAGTTACGAGCTCGCAACGAAATTCTCTGTCGGCTGTAAAAAGGGTTCGTCCAGAAAAAGCCGTTTTTCCTTATTGTCCCTTTATAATCCCCAAATAAGGTCATAACCATTGAGCCGTTAGGCTGAATCATAATAAATCCGCGCAGTAGTAATAACAGTACTGGAATAGCAAAAATAGCGATCCAGGCGATACTACTAATCATCAGCGAAATGAAAATAATAAATGCGACTATCAGAGCGGATCCGGCCATAGAATAGCCGGAGGCAGGGTTGATTTCGTGCTCGTTTTTCATAGCTTGGTTTATTAAAGTGATATTATTTTAATATCATTACGATAGATACTCAAAAAGGTTAGTGTAAATGGCTTTTCTGGAGTGTAAATTTTAAGGAACGGAAAAAAGAAAAGGCCAAACCCTCAATGAGCCTGACCTTCCGATAAATGCTAACAATTAGCTTTATTGAGTCACAATCAACTTAGTAGTTTCCTGCCAACCCGTAGTTTTAATTTTAACAATATAGGTGCCGATTTTCCAGTCAGAAACATCTAGCGTTTGAGTATATTCTCCCGCCGATTGCTCCTGATCAACCAGTTGCTTTACCAAATTTCCTGTGACGTCTAGCACCTCAAGCTGTACCCACTCCCGGGAGTTGATACGGTACTGTACCTGAGTTAGCCCGGCTGCCGGATTGGGTGAGCAAGGCTTTAGGTAGTAGCGAGCCTGTCTGAACTGAACAGCGTCTACTGAAGTAACTGGATCGCCTACCAGCGTAATTTTCTTATCCGGTTCCACGTATTCACTAAAATTTGTTCGCTCCATTGTAGCCGAATCAGCCTGCATCCAGTCCTGAACCAAGCTGCCGAATACCTGACGATAATCGTACTGATGCTTAATGTTGTTACGACTTAGATCGTTTAAATCAGGATTTGTGCCAATAATACCGGGTTTCACATTTCGTCCGAAGACGAACATAGGAGCGGCGGTTCCGTGGTCGGTTCCATAGCTACCGTTGGACTTTGCCCTACGCCCAAATTCCGACATGGTAACCGTCATCACTCGGTTTTCTAAACCAAGAAACTTTAAATCTTCCTGAAAGGCTTTCATAGCTTCAGCAATGTGGTAAAGCTTGGCAGAGTGAACTCCCATAGAAGCATCGTACGCCTCCACTTGAGAAGCATGAGTATCAAAACCTCCGATACGGGCCAGGAAAATTTTTGTTTGAATACCTCCGCTGAGCAGCCGAGCAATCATTTGTAACTGAGGGGCCAAACCATTGCGAACAACACTCGCCGGAGCACTCAAGGGATACCTTTCGGGATACTGTACTCCTGGACTGTTGCTTCCCTTTTCGTATAACTCCCGCAAGCGACCAGCGTACTGATTAGATTTTTGCTCAATATCCAGAATCCACTGAAGCTCATGACCGTAGAATGTATTTGCTACCGACTCTGGCGGATCTACCCCAACACTATTAATCAGATTATAAAACTGACTCGGATTATTAATGGCAATGGATGTTGGAATACCATTATCGCGGTGAAAACCCAGCGAAACCGAATTCCCTACTTCAATACCCAGCGGGTCGGGCATTCCCTCATTAGGATAACTATCCGGATAATCCGGAAATAGTTGATCTAAGTAGCGGCCAATCCATCCTGAATCTTTGTATTCATCGTAATCCCCACCCATAAACCAAATATCGCGGCTACGAAAGTGGGAAAGGTTCATATTGTCGTACGCCACCGACTGCACAATCGCCATTTTTCCTTGGTCGTAAAGCTCTTTCATACCGTACATATCCGGGTGCAGAGCGATTTGCTGCTCATCAGGCAACGTACTATCCAACAGAACTGCTGCTCTTCTGCCTTTATCAGCAATGGCGATATTGGGTCGCAAATCGTAGTAGCGAGCGTACTGGTTTATTGGAATAAGGGTATTTAATCCATCGTTGCCACCGTGCAATTGAATAATTACCAGTACACGGTCATTCGCACTACTGGCTGCTAAGGATTGTAAAGGACTATGCTGAGCCATGGCTTGGATCGAAAGTCCGTTTAACATCATGGCTCCTCCGGTTGCCGCTACCGGGGCTTTTTTAAGAAATAATCGTCGGTTCATACGCTATGAGAGTTGGAATTCTGGTGATTGCAGAATAGTATTAAACAATTTTTCAAGTTGGACTCTGACGGCAGAATCGTCACCACTGCTTTCGTAGTTCTGCCACTCAAACTGCCAGTTAATTTCAGAAAGGTCATCAAGTAGAATAGCTTTCAAGAAGAAATCGAATCGCTCTTCGCTAATCTCTTCGGGAAGCAAATAGTCTACAAGTTCGCGTACCAGTTGTGCTGCGTTTGTCGGGTCACTGATATTGGCTGGATTAGTCACGTACTCCATCACATCCAGCTTTACCAACTCATTTCCATCCCGGTCACGAATACCTTCAATAAGCTTTTTAGCGTACTCATACCGTCGGGCTAAATAATTAGAACTGATCCAGTTACGATGAAAAGCTGGACTTTGGTGATAAGCCGCATAGCCCGCTACTTCAAAGGGTTCGTAAAAGTACATACCCTGATCGGATAATGGCTCCAGCACTCCGTGGTGCAGTGTACTGTAGAAAGTATCCAAATCACCTTGATAATCAGGCAAAGGCACTTCAAAAAAGCGGTGAATGCCTACAATCAAATCTAGAGGAGATTTGATGATAGCCCCCAGGTGATCGTCTTCTTGTTGGGTGTTGTCTTCATCGTAGAAATGCTGGCTAGTAAATAATGCTTCCAGTACAGGCCTAAGCTCGTAGTCATTTTGCTGCATAATGGCCGCTAGCGGTACAATAATATTCTGCTCTACCTCTTCACTAATTTCGTAGTAGACAAAAAATCGATATAGTTTGCGACAAATATGCTGGGCAGTAGCTGCCTGCTCAAATACTATTTCTACCAACTGATGAATTTCGTCAATCGCTGCTTCAGTCGTCGCTGAATTTCCTACCATTTCAATTGGCGATACGGTAGCTCCTTGAAAGGCAGCACTAAGCGTTTTCGTAGAACTATCGTGTTGGCTGGCCAACCCTTGACTATTGGTTCGAACAATTGCCTGAGATACATTGAGTTCGGGATTAATATTGGTAAACTCTACGTCAATATCGAAACCAGAAAACACTTTAGCTGCTTCAACTACATCCTGCTCGGTAAATGTGGTATAATCGTCCGGGCCAACTTGAGGCCCCTTACCAATGGAGTACAACTCAAAGAACTCTCGGGCGTAATTTTCATTCGGACTACCCTTACGGTTGAGTTGTCCGTCTAAGTGGCGCATCATAGCATTATCCAAGCAGATGCATTTGGTCAGCTCTTTAAAATTTCCTAAGGCAAACTGATCAAATAATCGAATTTGATAATAGATAGATGGGGCATTACGGAGCCGATTGGAGATGGTAGTGAAGTGGGTATGCAGAAAGAAGCTGCTCTTAGGAGCAATGCAAGCATCAGATTGCAGAAAAGAATCTATCCACCAAACTTTAGTCTGATCAATTAGCTCATCTCTTCCGCTATTAACATCGATAGGCTTAGGGTTTACCCAACTAGCTCCAGTAGCTGGGTCGCGAGGTGCTTCCCGTTCAGCTGGGACAGCAAATAAGCGATTTACCGCTGCGGCGGGAGTCAGTTGAGCAAATTGGTCAATCTGCGATTTAGTTCCTCCGAATGTTGCCCGGCGTAGTAGGTGCGCTGCCCGTTTAACACCGAGTGGTTGAGTATAAGGGGAAAGTGAAGCCATAAAACATCATTTTCCTCTTTTCAATCAAATTTGGTACTGAGATAACTATAAAAAATTATTTTATTTATTAAAAAAGTACATTTTATTAAAACACTGTCTAAAGATCACTTTCTGAGCTACTACGGAGATATTGAAACCATTATGTTTCTCATTTTGAAATACCTCACAATCATAATGATCTGTTCTCCGGCTGCTTTCTGCTACTTTTGAGTTTGTTTTCCGATGCTCGGACAAAATTAATATCATATTATTCCGGATAAGGTATAAGATCAAGCCTCTCACAGGCAAAATTCTGTCTGCAATCATGAATACATTGATGGTTCTTTGTAGACTGATAAATTAAGCGTTCTCTTGTAATGATTTTATCGGAAGGTTCTTATTCTTGCTATAACGATTACAGAAATATTGGTCACTGCCAGTATGAAAGCCTACTTTAGTAGCCAACATACCTGCTATTCTATTTACTAAACACTTGCCCATTACTGTTGGTTAATTAAGCAGTCATTAATTTTTTTAACGCACAGCTAAGCTGTGAATAATTTATTTTTTTTATGAATTTACAAATAGAAGGCAAAACTGCGGTTATCACCGGAGGCGATTCAGGCATTGGGTTAGAAACAGCTACAATTTTAGCCAACGAAGGTGCGAATATCGTGCTATCGGATGTTAAAGAAGAATCGCTACAACAAGCGGTTGAAAAGGTTAGACCTCATATTGCCGATTCTCGACAAATTGCTGCGTACACGGCTGATTTAACGAGTTATGATGATGTACAGCAGTTAGCTAAAAAAGTGCAAGATCAGTTTGGAGGAGCTGACATCTTAGCGCATACTGCGGGCGCGCGAGGAGCTGCCGGTGACTTTTTAAAACTAACTGACGAAGATTGGATGGAGACCATTAATATAGACTTGATGGGTACTGTCCGGATATGCCGCGCGTTTATCCCGCAAATGCAAAAAAAAGGTTGGGGGCGAGTGGTAACTATCTCTTCGGAAAATGCTCTACAGCCCTACGAAGAAGAAAGTCCGTACAACGCCTGCAAAGCTGGCGTGATTAATCTTACCAAATGTCTCTCCCGGGCTTATTCTAAGGAAGGCCTACTGTTTAATTGTGTATCCCCCGCTTACATCGCCACCCCTATGACTGACAAAATGATGGAACAGTTAGCCGATGAGCGAGGCACCTCTACCGACGAAGCCATAGAGTGGTTTTTAGAAAACGAACGACCTCATATTGCGGTCAAGCGACGTGGTAAACCCGAAGAAGTAGCTACCGTGATTGCTTTTCTTTGTTCCGAACTAGCTAGTTACGTGAATGGTAGCAACTACCGTGTAGACGGCGGAGCTGTAGAAACTGCCTTTGGTTAAACAGGGCGTAGAGATAGGAGAAAAGAAAACATAGTACGAGCTGATGTACAAAGTACTGACTTCCTATCTCCTTTCCTTACTCTTTCTTTTATGAACAAATCATCCGTTGCGCGACAGCAGGGCGATCATGGTTCCGTTTTAGTTTTCCTTCATTATTTTGGTGGTGCTGCCGATAGCTGGCAGTGGGTCGTTTCTGATCTTGCATCAGATTACACGTGTTTTGTACTAAACCTCCCTGGGTTCGGGAGTACACCTCCACTGAGCGCATTATCAATTGCAAGCTATACACAATGGATTACAAAAACTCTTGAATCGCTCGGGTTATCGGCTTGCACTTTAGTAGGCCATTCCATGTCAGGAAAGTTAGCTTTATCGGTAGCCGCGACGAATCCAGACCATATTAATCATGTGGTGTTAGTAGCACCGTCCCCTCCTACCCAGGAGCCAATGGAGGAAGCGGAGCGGCAACGTATGCTCAACCATCCTAATCTATCAGAAGCAATAAAGACAGTAAAAGGAGCGACTAGAGCAGTGCTTACGGAAGAACAACGTTCGTTAGCAATCGCAACCCAGTTAGCGGTAGATCACCCTACGTGGCGTTGGTGGTTAACAGATGGAATGAACTATTCTATTGCCGATCAAGTAGCTCGAATTAAAACACCCGTACATTTGCTTGCTTCTAAAGATGATCCCGTTATTCCATTTCGCCCCCTTTGTGCTGAGTTGAAAAAACTGATCCCTCATATTCAGATTAATGCGATTAAAAATATTGGGCACCTACTTCCGTTAGAAGAGCCCAAATGGTTAGCTTCTCAGATCAAAAATATTGTGAGGCAAAAAATATAACCTAACCCATTAAGCTTTTTTAGAGTACACTGCTTTACTAAAATTTATCCTTAAAACAGCCAAGTCTAAGCTTGAATTATGGAGAGAAAGCGTTAGCTTTGTGGTTCTCTTATATTAAAGCGGAAAATAACCTCGGGATGTAGCGCAGTCCGGTTAGCGCACCACGTTAGGGACGTGGGGGTCGCTGGTTCGAATCCAGTCATCCCGACTTCTTAAAGTACAAAAGTCGGCAAAGCCCCTTAAATCGTATGATTTGAGGGGCTTTTCTTTTTTCTACCCTCCATTTCATGCATACTTTCTCAATAAAAATGTGCCTATTTCGTGGTCTATTTTTTCTGTTTACCTTTTAGGCACAGAATTGAGCATAACTTACTGATATACAGATTTATGTGATCATAAAAATTGTTTCGTTTTGGTGCTGTTTGAACCCTTTTTGTGCTTAGGCACAGCTAAACGGAAGTCAAAACCAATTAAAACAACACAGTATGCGTAGCAACAAAACCTTCGGAATCACTTTTTTCGTTAAAAAGTACCAGCAAGACAAACAAGGTCTCGTGCCTATTTATGTTCGTATCTCCGTCAATGCTAAGCGTCTGGATATGTCCGTGCAGCGAAAAATTGCTTTAGAGCGATGGGATGAAGTACGAGGTATTGCCCGAGGTACCAAAGAAGAAATCAAACAACTTAATGGATATTTAGACCAAGTAAAAAGTCGGCTGATTGATTGCAAAGAATCTCTCGCCCAGGAGCGAATACTAATTACCACAGAGGCCATCAAGAGCCGCTACCTGGGACAAGATGAGCGAGGCAAAACCCTGAAAGAGCTAATAAAGTATCACAACGAAGAAATGAAGTATGAACTGGCCTGGGGCACCCAGAAGAACTACTTCACGACTCAGCGATACTTGAATGAGTTTTTACAAAAGAAACATAAGACATCGGATATCTATCTGGATACGTTGGACTATAAGTTCATTAAGGATTTTGTCCGATTTGTTTTAACATCGGCAGCCCGACGGCCATCAAAAACCCTGTACCCAGAATGGGGCCATGAAACATGCTGGGCGGCTACGAAAAATGGTAAATCTTGCCATCAAGGAAGAATGGCTGACTAAAGATCCTTTTGTGAAATTCAAACTGAAATTTGAGAAAAAAGAACGTGGCTTCTTGACCCCTGAAGAACTTGAGCGCATATAGGAAAAGGAGTTTCGTGTTGAACGGCTAGATCAAACCCGCGACATTTTCATCTTTAGTTGTTATACCGGTCTTTCGTACGCCGAAGTGTACGATCTAGTTCCTGATCATATTGTTACCGGATTAGATGGCAAATTGTGGATACATGGTCAGCGGAAAAAATCCAAAGAATTCTTTAAGGTACCGTTACTTCCGCAGGCTAAGGCCATTGTAGAAAAATATCAGAACCATCCCTTAGCCCAGATCAATGGGAAAGTATTACCTGTGTACACCAACCAGAAAACCAATGCCTACCTCAAAGAGATAGCCTTCTTATGTGAGGTAAAGAAAAACCTGACGTTTCACCTGGCCCGACATACTTTTGCTACCACCGTAACTTTAGCGAATGGCGTACCCATTGAGTCGGTCAGTAAAATGCTGGGGCATACCAGCTTACGGACTACTCAGATCTATGCTAAAGTGGTTGAGCAAAAACTCAGTAATGATATGGATCAACTAGAAGAAATATTAGTTAGCATCAGCGCAAAATCAAGAACAGGATTCGGCAAGCCACCTCTTAAATTCTTTTTAGTTTCAGTAATAATTGTCTCTAACGCTTATTTTCTCAATCTAAAGTATAATTTACTGGAGCCACATGATGGATGAATCACTAAAAATAGTCGGGCTACGAATGAAAAAACGACCAATGGTAGAGAGGACAATAATTCATAAGGTGGCTTTTTTGCTAACTAGTTAACTCTCGTAACTTCTAACAACTAGCAAAAAAGGTACCCGATAATGTCACGACATTAGTTTCGTAGCATCGTACCCGTGTACTAATCCTAAAATCATTATTAGTAATCCATCTATTCTACTTACTAGATTCAAAGAAGTAGCTGATAGAAAATTGTTCTGCCCGTAACGATTAGCATGAAGGAATTACAATTAAAAAGGGAAATACGGTATAGGCTTATATCGGTATCATTTATGAATCACCTTTCCACCTGTGGATGGGACGAAGAATATTGTTGCTACTGTTTTTTCTTTTGCTTCTCGGCATCAGTGTGCGCTACTTCCTCACTCATCCCCAACGATTGCTTTCCCAGATGTAACAAGGTGTGCTCAGGAAGAGCCAGGAGTTCGTCTTTTCCGGTTTCTAGCAATAGATAAGGACTGTTGACTAACTTTCCTTGCTGATAGCTTTTGGTCAGGTGGTGCAACCGAAAGAAAAAGCCTTTGCCATAGTTTTGCTCTCCAGCGATGGATAACACCTTATTTTCATCCAGTTTCCAGTGTCCTGTGAAGTACTGATTGAGATAGTCTATTTTGTAGCGAATGCGTTCCTGATGGCGAAGTTGGGTTGCTTCGGGCATACTGGCAGTAAGGTTTTTAGAAGTGGTCTCCTGCTGGTAATCAAATAGCTGTTGAAAGGTTCTGCCGTTTTGTACCTGCCAGTCTTTGAACGTGAAGTGACTTTTCCAGCCTTTGGGGTTTAGGTGGTGCTGCCTATTCCTATCCTGGGCTCTCATCAGAATATGCACATGGGTATGATGACCTTTTTTGACTTCTCCTTTCTGCTCC
This sequence comes from Tunicatimonas pelagia, assembly GCF_030506325.1. Taxonomy (NCBI): domain Bacteria; kingdom Pseudomonadati; phylum Bacteroidota; class Cytophagia; order Cytophagales; family Catalimonadaceae; genus Tunicatimonas; species Tunicatimonas pelagia. Next base: position 7,076,346 of record NZ_CP120683.1, read on the forward strand.
CCTTCTTTTTCGGTTCGGTCGTGGTGAATAGTGGCATACCAGACTAGTTCCGAAGGTCGTATTCGGGAGTCATCTTTCAGGTTAAAGTTCTTCGCATAATTTTGCATGACGGCTCGAGTGTATTCTTGTAGTTTAGTGGGATCATTCTTCAGGTGCACTAATTCAGCCTGCGAGGGGGATATCACCAATGAATAAAATTTTTCCTGTTCTTTTCGTAAGCCCTTGGCATTCCGGTCAATCATGCTTTTTACTTCTTCTGGGGCTATCGCATTTCGTTCTTGGTCAAAAAACTGTACAGTTTCATCGCGAGCTTTGGCATCGTGGCCCAAGTAACTCACTGTTTTCTGGCAAGAGCCCCGGTTGGCAAATACAAGGCGACCATCTCGTTTGGGATCAATGATTTTTGTGTGCATGTCTTTGAGTATTGGGTGTTAGGGATTGAGTAAGTCATCCTATTGGGTCTTAGCCGTTTCTAACTGGTCAAGGGCTTGACGAAGACGTTGGGTAAGGTACTGCTGGTCTTGCTGCTGAAGGGCTTGCAAGCTACTTTCATCTTCGGTCAACAGTCGTAGTAAATGGTTCACCGATAACTCGCCCATAATTCGGGCTTTGCTCGCTTCGGTATGGATGGCTTTGAGGACATGCTGTTCCTGAAAAATCAGTAGCGCGAATATTCGATCTACGGCTGACCGAAGCAAATTGGCTAGTTCTTCGGTCTGTCCGGCCTGATACTTTCTAGGATCTATTTTGTGGGCGATGAAGAACTCACCTGCTGCTTCCAGGTATTCTTTGTAAGAAAGTTTGAGCCTAGTAGTTTCTTGGTTCAAACGCTGATGAAAAGCATGGGAGACGTTGATTTTTTTAGAAGTACTCATGGTAAAGAACTTTTTTGAGTTTGATAATCAAAGGGTTAGGAATGGGAAGTAACTGAGTTGAAAACTAACTTTGTATAAATTACTGAAGAACAAGGGGTTAGAAAGGAACTTGTAAGATCCCATCTAGCTGTCCATTTTAGCCAGGATGCTACCTACGCAAGTCTCGGGCATCCGAGGGAAAGGCGATCAGGTTGCACATCTCGCGCAGCCGGGAGCGTACCCGTAGGTGATACCGCTGACTGAATGATTGGTCATCCAGGTGAGTAGTATTAGCTTAGAGCGGGATGCTGTAATCTTTCTCTCGGGAGGATTCGTAAGGGCTTTCGGTAGCATATTGAGCATAGGGTTTTTGTTGACTTTCATAGGTCTTGGTATTTAGTAGCCAGTTACGGGCAGCCGCCTGCCAGTCCTGCATGGGATGGCGACCTACCTTCCAGCCGTTGGATTGGTAATAATTCATAAATCGTTGTGCCTGGGCTTTTGCTGTTACCACACTAGAGCAGAGCTCGGTTTGCCCTTGCATGTAGGACTCTACCTCCTGAGCCGTAGGCTTGATAAACACCTCTTTGTTTTTATCCGTTGGAAGGGGGGGTGAGCGGAACGGGGGGGATGGTTTTTCTGGGGTTGAGGACATTTCAGATAAGTCCATCGTTACACTATGCTTGACAGGCAAGTTTTCACTATTTTTTTCTGGTTTACCCCTCCACTTTTTAATAGATGAGGAAGGGGTAGGTGTACTATCTACTCGATCATTATAATCGATAATATTATCTATAAGGAGTGAACCCGATTCCGCTCTATCATCGGGTAGACCGCCCTCTACTCTCTGAGGGATAGGGTCTACCGAATTAGGACGTAGGCTTCCCCTATTGAGTAGATCGCTTTGAACAAAAATTTTACGTTGATTACCGGCTTGAATAGCTATTTTTAGATAGCCGTATTTTCGCAACTGCTGTATCCAGCGCGAGGCGACTTTCGCCTTTACTCCGTAGAGGGAAGCCAGGTAGCGGTTGCTGGCCCAGCAGTAGCCTTGCTGGTCACAGAGGGCTTTGATATCCCCGTAAAGCAGGCGGGCGTAGGGAGATAACCGAGCGTCAAAGCGCACTGTAGCTGGTAGGTTAGTGTGATAAATTGGGTGTTTCATAAGATGAAATTGTGATGAATGATAAGACTTGTTGATGTGACATAATACCCGTCCGTTTCCAGGGGGGACTTGCATCAATCATCAGCATACCACTCTCTTCCTTTTTTCTTGTAGAGAGGAATTACTTACTCCTTTTCATTAAAAAGAAAAGGGGGCATATAGAGATCGTAAAAGATGGATGTTGATGCGTTAACCAATACAATAAAGTGTAAAGAAACGACGGGGTTTCATAGCAAAAGTACACCGATGTACTGGATGAAAGGCTATTGTCCAGGGGAAATTATTTTCCTATTTTTTATAAGAAAGTGATCGTTTTACCCCGATTTGATGCAACTTGATAAGCTTTGGTGGTAGAAAAGACGGTAACCTATTCAAAACGCAGTAAAACACCCTATTGTAAATGACAATTTTTCGTCAAGTTTCTAGCCATACCGCAGTTGGCCTTTCCCCCATAAGAAAAAAATGGGTGGGTGATCCACCGCCGCTGCCAGCCTTCCCCCACATGGGTACATCAACCCACCGAGTCAAACGGTCAAGGGCGGACGAAGGATGAGGCCGATTTAATCCTCCCTTGAGGGTTTGAAACGAGGTGGGTTAACTTGGCAAGGATGGAAGGCGGTGGATAAGGGGAAGCGTTCTGAAGTATTAATTCATAATGCGGCATGGTTACCTCGGCCATCACCGAGAGTGCAAAAGCCTCAAAAATGTAGCATTGTTGAGGCTGCTCAGGTCATGAAAAATTCAAACGGTTTTAGGTCTTAAATCCATGAAAATGACCTATGCAACTGTTGCAGGCTTTAAGTGCTGTATATTTAAAATTTGATCATTTCTGTTTATGGTGAAAATACTTACATGGGCTCCATAGATAGCGATGTGATCAACTCACTAGCAGCATCACCTCTGAATGAGCCACTTACTGGCATAGTATTTTCGTATCGTGAACTAGAACAGATCGGAACATGGGAGCTACCGGCCAATAAACCATTACTAGGGTCAAATCCAACCCACCCTGCTCCGGGTAGATATACCTCCACCCAGGCATGCAACTCAGGCTCCGGATGTTCCGATTCAACAAAAAAGTAACCACTTACAAACCTGGTAGCAATGCCCATGTGTCGGAGTAACTGGATCAGCATCCATGAAAGATCCCGGCAAGACCCTTTTTTTAAATCAAAAGTTATTCCGGGTTCTAAAGGCTCACCTTCAAGTCGTGTTTCTAAAGTGAAATCATGATGAATTTGGTTGGTTAGGGCAGTCATGAAGGATAGTGTCTTATGATCGGAATCTAGCAGAACTTGGTAACCATATTCAATTAGAGGAAAATAGATGTTTCTAGTTTTTAACGCTGTAAGTAGTACGTCTTTTAGATGCGGTAAATAGTCGAAGGGTAGATCAAAATAGCGATCAGGGAACAGAATAAAGTCAAAAGGATTATTATCTTCCAGGCGTACCACCGACTCCGAACGGATACTTAGTTTTTCGTGCCTCCCACTAAACCAGCAGAAATGCACCAGGTTATTTTCCGCGTCAATTAGTTCGGATAAACCCGTCGGGGTTGAGGATATGTCTATAGCAAAGCTTTCGAGCTTATTGTGGGGAGTGACCCTGGGTTTAAACCTTAGGTAGTGCGGTTCAATAAAAACCTCGCTACTAAATTTATAAGCTGTTTCGTGCACGATTTTCAATCTAGTTTTCATTGCTTCCGCCAGCGGGCGTATTAGGGTTTAAAATCTTCAGTAGTGTCATCATACCCTCTTTCTCTGGGTGGAAGATGTTCAGTACCTCTCATAAGAATGTCGTGAATATGGAGCAGTAGTGCCCTTAATGGTATTCCTCTAACTGGTAGGCCAGAATTTCCAGGGCTTTAGCTTCAAACAGTAGGTTGCCGGATAACCCGTTTTTTTTATTCTGGATGGTATCCACCAGAAAAGGAGCAATTACCGATGCATACGTCTGATGAAGCAGATAGGGTTGCTTCGCCTGGATATCCTCTATGACGGTTCGGATGGAAGAGGGTAAGTGGGATATATCCCAGTATTGAGTGAAGTCCTGCCGAATAAGTTGGATGCCAAGGCACTTTACTACTTGTCGCCCTGGAAACCGGACTTTTTGCTCTTGCCCCTGAATACAGGCATAGGCGATAAACTGACCAGCTTTGACCTGATGCTGGAAACGACCGGATACTCCAGAATGGGAAAATCCTCCTTGAAGAGAATACAAAAAACGTAAGGGATGATACCGTTTAATATCGAATAGTATCTCCAGGTCTTCCTCTAACTGCATATCCAGATAAAAGCATCCCAGTCCCTGAGAAAAGTCCAGAGCCCGAAAGCGGCTGGTATAATCGGGCGTGCTGATTTTTAGTATTTCCTGCTGATGAACCAGATAATCCTTGCCCAACTGTTGTTCCAGTAGGGTCATAAGATCATGCAGGAAATACGATTTTAAACATATCTTCATGGGAAAAGCTATTTGGTAAAACCTCCCAAAGGATACATTCCCCAGGAAATGATTCAGTCAGACAGACTCGGTCAAACGGTAAAAGGAGTTCGCTTTAGCTAATTTAATCTACAAGCTAACTGATAGAAACGAATGCTGCTTACCGCCAACCTTTAAGGTAGCGAATCAGTTTCATATAAAGTGTTCACCCCGGTAACTAAATTACCCTTACAGGAAACTTATTTTTTATAAATTATTTCAGTAATGAGCGATAGCCTATTAATTATAATTACCAGTATCATATTACTTCTCATAGTTTTACTGTTAGTCTATTTCTTACAAAGGAATACCGAAATTACCCTCAAAGAAGATACTCTGGTTTTAACAAAATCTTTCCGGGGGCAAGTGGGGATTAATCTGGAAGAGGAACTGAAGCATTGGAGTACCCAACAGCTTAGGCTTATCCTCTGGAGGGGTACCATTTATGGTATTACTATGAAATTTAGAAGTGGAAGACAATTGAATATAACCTCCCGGTTCAATCAAGAAACTTACCAGCAACTCGCTCAATTGTTAGAGTTTAAATTTCAGGACAGAAAAATCCCCGGGGGGCAAGCCTTCTAGCCGATTAGCCATTTTCTAGGCAGCTTCTCCCTTCGATTTCAACTCTTCTTTCAACCCCGACGGTAGTCCTTCTACGTCCGCTAATGAGAAACATACCTCATCATCATTTTCTTTAGGAATCACACTAAAGCTGGCATCCGTTTCCAGAATCACGGCATACACCTGGTTTTTGTTCTTCAGCCCACTCTCCCGAATGCTCGCTAGAATTTCAGATTCTAGGATTCGCTCCCGTTTCATATTATCGGGTAAAAACTCTCCTTCGTACAACAATAGTTGCGGGGTAGACTTAACAATTTTCCGGATGGTCGCCGAATACAACATCACTTTAGTCAGTAGATACTGAAGTACCATCAGCAACAGAATTCCCAAAGCACCATCTACTATGGCGACATCCTTCAGAATGATTGTAGAAGCCACTAACGAACCCATGGCCACCGTTACGATCCAATCGAAGTTATTCATTTGTGAGGTAGACCGCTTCCCTATCACTCGAATATACAAAATTACGAGTACGTAGATCACCGGAACGATCACTACGATGCGTACTATACTATCTAGGTTTGTAACAAAAATATTATCCATTGTATTAAGGGGTTGGTAGTGGTCAAGAATGGCCCAGGGGCTGAACACTACCTAAGTAAAAAGGTTTACCTTTGGTTTTTTGCCGTACTGCTTTTACTACAAACGACGACCCCATGAGCACTCTTAAGACAATAGTTTACTACCTGACAATACTATTGAGTACGTTAGTGATTGCCGCCTCGCTGCTATCACTACTGTACGATGTGAGTATTTGGTGGATTAAAGCACTTGATTTTCCTCGCCTTCAGTTCCTGATTACCGGGGGAGTCTGCTTAGTAGTATTTGCAACAATAAGTGATCGTTGGTCATTTTGGTCAGTATTTTTGCTTATCGGATTAATTGCCAGTATCGGGCTTCAGAGCTACTTTGTCTATTCCTACACTCCGCTGGTAGAAGAGTCTTTGAAGGATGCCACCCCCGAAGAAGCTAACTCTGAGGCGGTCATCAGCCTGCTAATTGCCAATGTGTATATGTATAACCGGCAGGCCGCTGACTTCCTTGAAGTAGCTACGACAGCAAGTCCTGATATGATATTGGTGATGGAAACTAATCAGTGGTGGATTGACCAACTGCAACCGCTACAGAAGCAGTACGACTATTATCAGGAATATCCGGCGAGCAATACCTACGGGATGGCTTTATACTCTCGCTACCCTTGGGCGGATATGCAAGTTAAATTTTTTAATCACGACAGTGTACCTTCTTTCCATACCGTGGTGCAACTTCCTCGTGGAAAGTCATTCCGCTTTCACGGAGTACATCCAGTACCGCCGGTATACAGTAAACACCCCGACAATCAGGGCGAAAAAGAAGTAGCCTTACTGAAGGTAGGAAACCTGATGAAACAACACCACGAACCAGTCATAGTAGCGGGAGATTTTAATGACGTGGCCTGGTCGAATACCTCGCGATTGTTTCAGGCTGAGGGAGAACTTCTTGATGCAAGAGTTGGTCGGGGACTATACAACACATTTGATGCTACCTCTTGGTTGATGCGCTGGCCGTTGGATCATGTATACGCCAGTGGCGAGTTTCGCTTAGTCAGTTTAAGACGTCTGGGAAAATTCGGGTCGGATCATTTCCCGCTATACGCCGAACTCGTTCTAATCGAATAACGGTGCTGGATCAAAGTCTGCGGCTAACTTAGTAGTACGATTTGTTCTTGACTTTCTGAATAGTATCTTTGACAAGTGGAAAGAGCCCTGAACCAGAAAAGCCCTTCCGAGCTGTTTATCTCATCGTAATAGTAGGGAAATGCCAACCACACCATACATCATGAAACAAGCCGCACAAACAATTCTGGATCAGCAGCAGCATATTATGGACACCTGGCAAGAAACCGTAGAACGGCTGATCACCGCCTCCCGAAACGCTAATAAGCTTGCGTTATACGACCACCTGCCGGATATGATCCGCGATATTGCGGATATCTTAATACGATTCCACGGTTCGGAAGATATGCCCCAAGACGAAAAATACCAAGAGATTGTTGCCAACAGCAGTGAGCACGGACGCCATCGGTCAACTTCCGAAGGATACACCGTGGACCAGATTATGCACGAGTATATCATCTTTCACCGTACGCTCACCAATACCCTTCGAGCCCATAACACCTACAATACCGATGTAGCGGACTTACTGAAGTACATTATAGAAACAGCCATGCTACAGTCGGTGGCAGCGTTTAATAATTCTTTACAGCAGATGCAGGAAAAGTTGATGGGTACCTTAGCCCACGATCTGCGCAACCCCCTAAGTACTACCTATAGTTTGCTGGATCTGATATCGGACAAAAGAACAGGGGATAATTTCGAGATGCTACGGCTGATGGCAGTCCGTAGTGTACAGAAAGCACTCAAACTGACTGAACAGCTGCTCGACTCAGTGACCTTGCGCGCCGGCGAAGGAATGATGCTTACCTTTGCCGAAACCGACATTGTCAAAGAAGTGCAAGCTGTGCACGAAGAGGCCTGCCAGATTTACACCCAAAAAATCGTATTGGAATGTCCTGAAGGAGAAATAATTGGAGTGATCGATGGGGTAGCGATTCGGCGGTTGCTAGAAAACCTGCTGACCAACGCTATTAAATACGGTGATATTAACCAAACAATCACGATCAAAGTGGAAGATTCTGACGAGCAGGTTCACCTTGGTGTCCATAATTACGGTAATCCTATACCCATCGAACGACAACAGATGATTTTTAACTTTCTGAACCATGACTCCAAAAAAAGTGATAGGGAGCGGCAGAGTTGGGGCATGGGACTTACCCTTATCAGAGTGGTAACTGAATCTCACGGCGGGAAGGTGTCTTTAAACAGCAATGCTGAACAGGGAACGCAGTTTATCATTACGTTGAGTAAAGAGAATAAACCCGGAAAAAGACGTACCAGAGTATTTGAGAAAGAACCGATTCCGGCGTAACCTGTAGTACACTACCAGATTCCGCTGGGAAAATTCGAGTCAGATCATTTTCCGCTTGATTTCTGATTTAATGATTTTTAAGAAGGTACTGCTGAAACTGCTTGGGAAACATGCCGAACTTCTCTTTGAATTTGGTGGCAAAATGGCTTTTGTTGGTATACCCTATCCGCTGAGCTACCTCTCCTACATTCCATTTACCTTCGGCTAACAGTACTTTGGACAACCGAAGCCGCTCTTGCCGAATATGATGATAGATCGTAGCATGAAAGAGTTGTTTGTAGCCCTGTTTTAACTTCAATTCGTTGATTCCGATCATATGAGCCAATTCTTTAATGGAAGGCGGATTCGCCAAGCGATCCATGATGATTTTTTTGGCGTTTAACAGCGCCTCCTCGTCGTGTTCCCGAAGCATCACCTGTTCGGAGCTGGGCTTCTGATCGTCGCTGTATTGGCTGAGCACTAACGATAATAGTTCCAGCACCTTAGACTCCAGAAATGTGCGTAAAATAAGCCCCTGATACTGGGTTCGCCAAATCTGATTCAAACACTCCGAGGCCCCAATGCTGTAGTATCCCTGATAGAGAAAAGGGTATTGAGCATCTACATCCCGAAATGTCTTTTCCAAATGGGGGTGGATGGATTCTAACCCGGCATCAATACGGCTCAGATAATACGACCGATTGATTTCAATAATATAGATCGCTTGTTCAAGATGAGCGTGAAAACGAAATAACTGGTCTACGCTACCGGAACAGGCCGATAACGAATTTTCTGATGCGTTAAGTTGGTACTGAATGAGGCGGGCATTAACCGAGTGAATTAATTTGCCCTTTCGGCAGAAAATCAGGCGAAGCGGGTGATACTTCAGTTGTTCCAGATGGATGAGCAGGTCTTCTTTTAAAGTGCCTTGAATAGACACTAAGCTGAGCCCATCATGCAATTGAAAGGTCTCCACTGTGCCCAAACCTAACCGCTTGGGTAATTGAAAGCTCTGTACATGATTGTTAGTCACCAGTGGCACTTCCAATGCAGAAGCAATAGTCTGCATCAATCCTAGTCTATCCTTACTGGTAACAGTTATTTCCATACATGAACGGCAGCAAATTTCTCAAAAACCCAGCATGTTACTATGTTACTAACAAGAAAATTGAAACAATGATGCCGGTTACGTAAAAAATACCTGCCTGAACGATTCCCTGATTCCACAATAAGCAATTAACCTTATCTTATTTAATTGATAAAATTATCGGTAGCGGCAATATTCTAGCCTTCTGCAACAATAACGTTAACACCCTTTGTCCTACAAATGTTATAGTGTTTTAAGGAATATGAATACTATGACCAGCGTGAATTTATATTACTATTGCTATAGCATACTAGCTGACGGCTTTTTACTGACTTAGCCTGAAAGATATGAAGTTACAATCAGTGCTGGAACTTGTTCTTTACTAGTATTCACGACGAGCTAAAGCCCCAAAGTTTATATTTGAAGGCTTTTAACAGATCAAGTAGCTGAAAGGTAGACCTAATTTGACTGCTCTCGTCTTTTTGCTTCACGTTTGGCCGCTTTGGCCGCCCTCTTTTCTTTAAGATTTTTTTCCGGTGCCTTTTTGCTGCTCTTTTTTCTACCTTCTTTTTCTTTAGACATTTTTTTGGGATTTGGATATAAAAAAAAATTAACCCGATATTATTCTGCTGTTGAAGGATCACCCATCAACTCTCGTTCAAAATACACCAGATCCTTATGGGCAGGGTTCTCTTGAATGGTGCAGTAGTATATACGCTTCACATATCGCCTTACTACTAATTTAAGGGTAGGATTCACTTTAGCATATACTACCGATCCTTTAGGAAAGATATTGTCCATGAACCAAGGTAGGCATAATATAATTAGTATGTTCTGTTTTGACGAAATGGTTGGCAGAAAGTTTACTGAGTTCACGCTTTAACCACAATACGAAGGTTGACTTACCACTACCAGTATAACTTAGGTGAATAAAAGCGAGCATAGTCCAATATGAAAATGACAAAATTACCAGTAGAGGTAGCAAAATACCTAAAAATAACCGCTAAGGTAAAACCGGGATTTTTTCACCTTCTTCCTATGTAATAGTTTTAATTAATAAAAAGATATTTTTTCATCTTGCCTATGAAAGCTTCCGCCAAATTTATCGATCAGGGTCAATCTGATTTTTTTCCTGTACTTAGAAAGAAAGTCAATCATTATTTTAAAGACAATCAAATTACCCGCTACGGCAACCGGGAAATGATTATTAAATCAGTGGTATTGATCACAGTATATCTAGGCACTTACCTGGCTGTTTTGTTACTTTCGGTAAACCCTTGGTTCTTATTACCTTTGGCGATACTGATGGGAGTAACTCAAGCCGGTATTGGGATGTCGGTGATGCACGATGCCTTACATGGTTCTTACTCATCAAACCCTATTATCAATCGTTGGGTGGGCTATAGCACCTATTTCGTAGGAGGCAATCCTTTTGTCTGGAAGATACAGCATAATGTGTTTCACCATACCTATACCAATGTCCACGGATTAGACGAGGATATTAAGACGAAGATTGTCCTCCGCCTGTCTCATCATGCTTCCCTTCGGTGGATTCATCGCTATCAGTACATTTATGCTTTTTTTCTGTACGGCTTCAATACCCTATTTTTTACTATCAGCGACTTTATTAAGTTATTAAATTATCACCGCATGGGGATGATCAAGCGGCAAAAATCAGCGTTGTGGGTGGAGTTAGCCAAACTTATATTTACCAAGCTGCTGTATATCTTCTTTTTAGTCGTTCTACCGATCTGGGTTACCCCCCTTTTCTGGTGGCAGGTGCTGATTGGGGTGTTGGCCATGCATATAGTGTCGGGGTATATTCTTACCCTGATATTTCAAATGGCTCACATTGTAGAAGGGGTCGATCAGCCGCTGCCCAATGCCGAAGGCGATATTGACAATGCTTGGGCTATTCATCAGTTGGATACGACTGCTAACTTTGCCCGAAATAATCGGCTGCTCAACTGGTACGTGGGCGGGCTCAATTTTCAGATTGAACATCATCTTTTTCCTAATATTTGCCATGTGCACTATCCTAAAATTTCTCGTATTGTAGAGCAAACGGCTAAAGAATTTCAACTGCGTTACCAAGTGATGCCTACCTTCGTCCAGGGACTTCAGTCGCACATTATTATGCTTAGATCATTAGGTCATCCGCATCACCCAGTGAATGCTTAACTATCTGCTGGGTTGTAGATAATTTATCAACCACTAACTAAATTTTTCATCTACTATTTTTTACTTTTTTACTATAATAAAAATGAAAACGACTATTTATTTCTATCGATTTCCCTCCGCTTTCCTAGTTGTCTTATGTACACTGATTGTTGGAGGATGCACGAAACCGCTAACCAAGTCTGATGTACAAGACGACCTGAAGGATGCCCGGGAGGCTACCCAGGAAGCCGAAGAAAAAACTCAGGATGCTTATGAAGCAAGACAACAGTATTATACTGATTTCCGCGAAACCAAGGTGAAGGAACTGGAAGACCGAAGTAGCAAAATTGACAACCGGATAAGCGAGCTTGAGAAAGTTTCCAAGAAATCATCTAATCAGGCCGCGCAGAGCGACATTTCTTCGGCAATAGCAGAACTGCAGGACGAAAAAGAAACGGTGAACGAGAGAATTGTGGAGGTGAAATCCATCAAAGAAGAAGATTGGAGCAGGTCCTACGATGAGATCAGTGCTGCTATTGGCAAAATAGAAGGCGAAATTGACAAACTATCTCAGAGTTTAGAAACCAATAATTAACCGATGTATTGACGCATGGTGTTCGCCCAGAAGAAACTGGTAAATATAAGGTTGAAACTTGGTTGATCACTAATGGCAGATGCCAACCAGGCACAGCACTGAAGCGATAAAATCACCGATAGCGGTAATAAAATGCATAAAAACAACCCTTGAGGTCTGATGCCAAAAACTATCGGATAATAGCACAACTAAGCACGCTAGATGCCGTGCAATAAAGAGTAAGTAAAACTTAATAACCACAAAAAGAGAATAATCAATGAAAAATTCGAGAATGATTGAGGAAAGGAAAAACTCACAGTATCAGAAAAAAGATGTCAAGCAATTAAGTGTTATGGAGCTAACTAACTTTTCTCACGGAGAAGAACGAAGAAGTTCAATGCGCGATGGGTTTTATACCCACCGTTATCGTTCATTGGTCTAATCCTGATTTATTGTTTGTTGATAAGGCGATTTCACTTGAGTGAAATCGCCTTTCTTTGGCTTCTTTCAAAAAAGAGATCTGTATTCGTCAATTGGTAATTCTTTAGCTATTCCTACAATAAGGCGGCTTGGCTCCCGTCGCACAGTGAGATAAGAATCTATTTCTTCAGAATAAAGCAGTTTATATTCCGCAACGAATGAATGAAATACTGGTTTTACTGCCAATATGCTGTTCGAAGCTAGAGCTTTACAAATCATTGGGCACCCAGTTAGAAAGATGTCTGTAGAAGTGCCTTCCTCAATATAACAGTTACCATATACGTAGTACATCGCCTCTTTTCACTAGTAAACCTTCTATTGATATGACTGATAGCCTGAACAAGCAATTTGCCGACAATGTACCTGAGTTTTTTTTTATTTGGGATATAGGCTTGCAGCAAATTACCCATCTTGCCAAAATCTACTGCGAGAATGGCACTTTTAAATTGAAAGAACTTACTGATTATAACCAGATTATGAATTTTGTCCATTCTCAGGATCAGAATAAATTCGAGGCTATACTCAGGAGTTTTTCCTCCGAAAATGCCCTACAGGATCATGACTTACGAGTTAATTATAAAAAATATAAGGCAAAGTGGTTGAACCTGCGCTCTTTTCTGATAGAAGAAAAACAAGAAAATGGCGGACAGATAGTAGCCCATATTTCCGACGTGACCAAACACTACGAGCAGTTGGAGGCTTTGCGAAAAGCAAGTGAGTGGAATGTAGAAATCATCCAAATGCTGATACATGATTTGAGAAACCCACTATCCAGTATCAGAATGCTTTCTACTCTGACCCAAAAGAGAATTGAGGAAGGCAGTACTTTGGTGGCCTTACACTTTCTAACATTGATAGACACCGTAGAAGAGGACGCTGCTCAGCTGATAGAAACGCTACTAAGGCTACTTGAACTGAGCGATACCAAGTTTACACTGGCGCGTAAACTAATGAATGTTAGTGAACTGGTACAAAGAAGAGCTAAATATTTTGCTGCTGAAGCCGACAGTTACACTATTTCCCTCACTGCCGAGCTACCTGACGAAGCCATAAAAATTGCGGCTGATAGAAGACTATTGAAGCAGGTCATTGATAATCTGTTATTGAATGCGCTGAAATTCACTCCAGCTAAAGGGCATGTTACGGTTCGTCTTTTATATCAGACAAGTTATATAACCCTCTCAGTGCAAGACAGCGGCATCGGTATTCCTAAAGATAAACTGCCCGAACTGTTTGAGAAGTTTACGAAGGCTCGCCGGTTAGGAATCCGAGGCGAGAAAACATCGGGCCTGGGCCTATCCATTGTAAAAAAAATCACTGATATGCATCAGGGTAAAATTTACGTAACCAGTCAGGAGCATCAGGGTAGCACATTTACGGTTGAGTTACCGGTAAACTAAGGTGCTTGGGGCATCAGGGGGTTGGCGTATTTCAACGGGCCTACTCCGAATAAGATTAATTTTTTCTCGTTTTCACGCCATTCTAAAATACGCTACGCTATGAAAATTGCCTACATTTCTACGTATTTACCTCGCGAATGCGGCATTGCTACGTTTAACGACAATTTGGAAAGAGCCGTGAACGCTAACTTTCCTACATCTACTTCCATAGAGCAAGGATTTGGTATTGCCCTTAATGACTCCGAGAACTTGTTATCTTATGATTATCCTGATCACGTAAAATTTGTCATTCGGCAAAATCAGCAGAAAGATTATATCCAAGCTGTAAACTATATCAATACCAGCGACGTCAGTGCAGTGATACTGGAGCACGAGTTTGGGATATTTGGAGGGGAAAGTGGCATCTATATTTTGCCCCTAATCCATCGGTTAGAAAAACCGCTCTTTTCCGTACTGCATACGGTATTGCAGGAGCCATCTTATACGCAGAAAATCATCATCCAGGATATTGCCGCGCGCTCGGCCCGGCTCATCGTAATGAGCCGAAAAGGGATGGAGTTATTAACCACAATCTACGGCATTGCCCCGGAAAAAATCGAGTACATCGAGCACGGCGTCCCCGACCTGGAAGCTCCGGTGGTGAACCCGTTGAAAAAAGTACTGCCTTTCCAAAATCACCAAGTGCTACTTACGTTCGGGCTACTTAGCCGCAACAAAGGATTGGAAACCGTAATCCGGGCGTTACCCCGCATCGTTGCCCAGCACCCCGACGTGATGTACGTGATCTTGGGTAAGACCCATCCGGGTATTATCCGCAGTTCAGGCGAGGAATACCGGGATCATCTTAAGCGTCTGGCCATTCGTTTAAAAGTTGATAAGCATCTCACCTTCATCAACAAATTCGTTTCTGAAGCTGAACTTATGGACTATCTGTCGGCGGCGCAAATCTACCTAACTCCCTATCTCAATGAGAACCAGATCACGAGCGGCACCTTGTCTTATGCGGTGGGAGCCGGTTCGGCGGTGGTTTCTACTCCTTACTGGCATGCACTGGAATTGCTGGATAATAATCGGGGGCGTTTGATTAAGTTTAAAGACGAAAACTCGCTGGCTAATACTGTGAATGAACTACTGGATCATCCGGATGAGCTCAACGCCCTGAAGCAGCGGGCTTATCAGTATGGTCTGCACTTACGATGGCCTCGGATAGGGAGCCATTATATTCGAACCATTCATGAGTTTATTGAGCAGAAGGTATTTGCTAAAAAAGAAATTCGTCAGATCGTTGATACGGATCGAATACCGGAGTTCAGCCTAACCCACGCCAGTCGTCTGACGGACGATACCGGTATCGTGCAGCACGCCAAATACGGTATTCCAAATTTGAAAGAAGGGTATTGCTTGGACGACAACGCCCGGGCACTGATTATGATCTTAATGGCCTACCAGCGTAATAAGAGTAAGGAAGCGCTGGATCTGTTACCCATCTATCTCAGCTTTATTAACTACATGCAACGAGATGATGGTAACTTTCGCAACTTTTTAAGTTTTAGCCGAGGATACTTGGACGAAGTAGGTTCCGAGGATTCGTTTGGCCGTACGGTATGGGCACTGGGCTATCTAGTATTCTGCGCCCCTAATAGTTCCTACCGGGAATTTGCCGGGGAGCTGTTTTTTCGCTCGGTACCCCACTTCAAGGCATTGCATCATTTACGGGGTATCGCCAATACGATCATTGGCATTAGCTACTATTTAAAAGTGCATCCCGATGATGATCGTCTCACGCATGAACTTACTGATTTAACCGATCTTTTGGTAGATGCGTATAGACAACATTGTAGTCCTAACTGGAGCTGGTTCGAGGAAAAGCTCACTTACGACAATGCTATTTTACCGTTGGCCTTGCTGCACTCCGGTGAAATTACCGGCGATGAAAACGTAAAGCAGGTGGCTATGGATTCCTTGGAGTTTCTGGATAAATTAACCATGAAAACTGAGTTTCTCAGCCCAATCGGTAGTTACGGGTGGTATCACCGCGGAGGAGAGGTTCCGGTTTTTGATCAGCAGGCGATAGAAACGATGGCTATGGTCCTGATGTATCTTCAGGCGTACCGAAGCACCCACCATCCAGTCTATATAGAAAAAATGTTCGTGAGCTTCCAGTGGTTTCTGGGAGAAAATATTCTTCGAGTTCCGCTGTACGATCACGAAACAAAGGGTTGCTGTGACGGCCTACAGGAGACATCTCTTAATCGCAATCAGGGAGCCGAAAGTACACTGGCCTACCTGATCTCCCATCTTACCGTGCTGAAGGGTCTGGAACTAGAGCATGAGTACAGCAGCCCGGTAGATAAGCATACAGAACCTGTTCTTTGACATGAAAATTGCGGTACTATCTCCCATTGCCTGGCGTACCCCGCCCCGGCATTATGGCCCCTGGGAACAAATGGCGTCTAATGTGGCCGAAGGACTGGTACAAGCTGGAGTAGAAGTAGTAACCCTGTTCGCGACGGCCGATTCTATTACTTCGGCCAAGCTGGAAGCGGTGATTGGTACCGGATACGAAGAAGACCGTACCCAGGATGCTAAAGTGGTTGAGTGCCTGCATATCAGCCATCTGATGGAGAAAGCGCATCAGTTTGATATAATTCATAATCATTTCGACTTTCTGCCACTTACCTACTCTCACCTTATTACCACTCCTCTGGTCACGACCATCCACGGGTTTTCGTCTTCTCGCATTATTCCGGTATACAAAAAATACAATGCTTCTTCCCACTATGTTTCCATCAGCCATAGCGACCGTAGTCCGGAACTGAATTACCTAGCCACAGTGTATAATGGTATTCGGGTAGGTAATTTTGCGTTTACCGAACAGCCCGATGAGTACTTACTATTTTTCGGGCGAATTCACCCGCATAAAGGAACAGCCGAAGCCATCCGGATTGCCCGTCAGAGTAACCGGAAGTTGCTTATCGCCGGTATCGTCCAGGATCAGGCGTACTTTGATGAACAGGTAAAACCTTTTATCGGTGACCAAATTTTTTTCCTAGGGCCAGCCGAACCGAAAAGGCGGAGCGAATTGCTGGGAAAAGCTTATGCTTTGCTGCACCCCATCAGCTTTGAAGAACCATTTGGTTTAAGTGTGGCCGAAGCCATGCTATGCGGTACTCCCGTTATCGCCTTTAATCGGGGGGCTATGCCCGAGCTGATCCAGCACGAAAAAACTGGTTTCCTGGTAAGTACCGTTGACGAAGCGGTTGAGGCAGTACAGCAAATTAACCAGGTCGACCGAGCATATTGCCGGGAATGGGCGACATTGCAGTTCTCTCAGGAAAAAATGGTCGCTGATTATCTAAATGTTTATCAACGCATTTTACGCTGAAGATGACTGGTTGTAAAGCTTATCCAGTAAGGCGTTGAGATTGACCGAAGCAAAGGAGGAGCAGTAGTCAGACAAACCATACGGAATAATCAATTCCCCATTATGAATAACAGAGCCACAGGAATACAACACATTAGGCACATATCCCTCCCGTTCTTCTTTGTTAGGAATAAGCAGAGGTTCCTCCAGATGCCCGATCTCAACAGTTGGGTCATCCAGTTGCAGTAAGCTAACCCCGATACAGTATCGCCGCATGGGGCCCACTCCGTGGGTCAGTAGCAACCAGCCGTATTCGGTCTCAATCGGAGAACCGCAATTGCCCACTTGAACCAACTCCCAGGGATATTTAGGCTGCTGTATCTTCACGGGGTTTTCCCACAGATTAATATTGTCTGAGTACATGATGTAGTTGTTCCAGCCGTCATTGCGGGAAGCCATCACAAACTTACCGTTGATCTTCCGGGGGAAAAGAGCAAAATTCTTGTTCTGGGCTCCGGCACCGTACAATGGCATAATATTGAAGTTATAAAAATCGTACGTCTTTAGCAGTTTGGGCACAATGATCTCTCCGTCGTAGGCCGTATAAGTAGCAAAGTATACAATGTTTCCATCATCTTCCGTAAAGCGAACAAAGCGGGCATCTTCAATACCTTTGCGTTCAAATTCGGATATTGGAAAGATTACCCGGTCGGAAATATCGGTATCCAGCGAAAAGGAAATCTCGTAATAGGAATCCGCTAGCCATAATACTTTTTCATATTCCAGACGGATAGATTCATCCGCATGTTTTTTTTTCTTTTCAAGTATGAGCTTTTTTAGGTAGTTATAATCAAAATACTCTTCTAGCTCCTCTCCCACTTCTTTTGATATACGTTCATCTATCTCACCGCTAAATGCGTTATTAAAAAATAATCTTTTCTCATAAGGGGCACTGTGCACGATCTCAGCCTCATCCACATGGTTGCCCACCGTTACCACGCTGATACTATGATCTCTGTCCAGCAAGGCGGTGCGAAAGGCAATGGAAGAAATATGGCCTTCTCCCACTGCCCTAAAACTTATAATAACTCGCTTTTGCCCTTCTTCCAATTCCGTCTGATCCGGCGCTTCTACCATAGAAGGATTAAAAAAAGCAGCGGACTCAATGGAGTATTCGTGGGTGAAATACGAGCCAATTAGTAATCTTCGATAAGAACTTAATAGTTCATGGTCTACATCCATCTCGGCAAAAAGAGACTTCAAGCGATTACAGTGACGGTATAATACTTTAGTAATATTGCGATGCCTTTTGGAATACTCCTGAAGAATAGGCGAGATAATACTAAATACTTCCTGATCATTCATGTCTATGACCTTCTGAATCACTTTTTTGGCCCGTTCATCGCCGTTGAAAAAAAAGCGGGCAATTACCCGTTTGGCATCAGGATACACTTTAATATTTTTTCGCTCAATGGAAAGTCTCATAGAAGAGGGGTAATAGAATGGTTCAATGCTAATTTAAGGTACGATGCGTAGAGGAGAAATGGGTAAATTAGGTTCAAATTGAGGGTATCAGATATGATAAAGTATGAAATAGGGAAGCTGGGCAGGGAGAATCATGATGAGATCGTAAAACCAATAACAATGTGGGTTAGCCGTAGGCATTTTCTGGGTTTCATAGTTGGTAACCTATTTACTATAATGCTTTTGGCAGCGTAAAGGTCATTGGTGGAACTAGCTATTCGGTGAACCCTGGCTACTGGTTAGCTCTCACTCAAAGTAAACTAATTCCTTTCGGGTAGGATCTTCCTGAATGGTACAGTAGTAAACACGCTTTACGTATCGCCTAACCACTAATTTAAGAGTAAGATTCACTTTGGCATACACCACTGATCCTTCCGAAAAAAGATTATCCATCTAGGTAAGGTAAGCATAATAAAATTAGCATCGTCTGTTTCCCGAGAATAATCCATCGTTATTCTTTTCAGAACGACGATAGTTACATTTTAGTGCTTTTATACTTTTAGGGTTGCATCCTAGGGATGAATGAAAATGGGTGATTCCAATTAACAATAAGCATTGCTAGAAAAAAAATACCAAAAGTCTCAAAAATTAGCGTATCTTCATTTAACTATTGCATACCTCTATTTTTTGATCTACTCATTTTTTTCTAATGATTGGGGGAAGACTTAACGTAGAAGTTTTGTTTTCCATTACCTTATTTCTGCTTACACTGCTTGGTGATGGCTCTATCAGCCAGACTCTTTTTATTTAGAAGATAATTATCCTATGAAACAGCTAAAAATAAGCAAGCAGATCACGAACCGGGAAAGTCAGGCACTGGATAAATATTTTGCAGATATAGGAAGGATGGGCTTGATCAGCCCCGAAGAGGAAGCAACTCTAGCGAAGAAGATTAGAGAAGGCGATCAACAAGCTCTAGAAAAGTTGACCAAAGCCAATTTACGGTTCGTTGTTTCGGTGGCCAAGCAGTATCAAAGCAGTAAACTGAGCTTAGGAGATCTGATCAACGAAGGGAATGTGGGGTTAATCAAGGCGGCTCAACGATTTGACGAAACTCGTGGATTCAAATTTATTTCGTATGCGGTGTGGTGGATTCGTCAGTCCATCACGCAGGCAATTGCCGAGCAATCACGTGTTGTTCACCTTCCTTTAAACCGTATTAACTCGCTGAGTAAGATTACCAAAGTATTCTCCGAACTGGAACAAAAATCCCATCGGTCGCCTACCATCACTGAGATTGCTGAGTCAACTGAGATGACCGAAGAGGAAGTGTCCTTTAATTTAAGTATTTCACATTCTTACCTATCGTTAGACGCTCCATTTGTTGATGGAGAGGAGAATAGATTACTCGACATATTAGAGAACAAAGATGAGGTAACGGATGCTAATATGATAATATCTTCCTTGCGAAAAGAATTGGAAATAGCCCTCTCTGCTTTGACAGAAAAAGAAGCAAATATACTCACCCAACACTTTGGGCTGGACGGGGAAAAGGCGATGACACTAGAAGATATCGGTAAAAAATACAACCTGACCCGGGAGCGGGTCCGCCAGATCAAAGAGAAGGCAACCCGTCGCCTTAGAAATAGCCCTCGGAATCATCTGTTGAAAATGTACTTAGGATAATTTGCAATTCTAAAAGAACCATTTCAGGTTGCATGAAATAAGGAAGAAAACTCCATATTACCTGTCTCACGATTAAAAAATGAAGGAATTTTTAGAGTGGATATGCTAGGTAGACGGTAAGTTGAGACAATAACTTTTAACTTAGCTGATATGAAAAAGAACGGCGACAGCCACCACCACCCGGCTTGATAGAGTCTTCAAGGTGATGTCGTGTACTCTCAGTTGTGGATGTAAGAACAAGAATAAAGTATATACTCAAATTCTGGAAACAGACGCTAATTTATGAGTTATCTTAAAAGGAAACGATAATACCATTGGACTTTCCATAGCAGATGTGAAAGAGGATACTGGTTTCACTTCATGAGAAAATCATCCAGTAAGAAAAAAGGTTTACTCATTCACCGTGGCTTAGCTAGGCTGAATTGTAATCTTTAGTACTTTCTATTTAGCCACTCTGCTCGTATCAGGATTCATAGACCCGCTTTCCGTATTCGCTGATACTGTGTAGAGGATCATCTCCTGAGTCACTTTCCGTATGAATTAACCCAAGCCCACTCAGTTCCTTCACAACGTCTTTCTCATCTCCGCTTAAAAGACCTAGTCTATGATAGATCTCGGTCATTGTAAAAGTATGGTCGGCACTTTTATAGAGATATCTAAATACGATTGTTGCGTTTTTACTTAGCCGTTTCATGGAAGACTAGGTTTTTCATACGGTGAAAATCAGCTATTGAAAGCTCTAAGGCTTTTATGCACCTGCTTTCCATATTCGCTGATTTCATAATAGGTTCCACCTTGGTTAGTAACCACCGGCTGGATCAAGCCTAAACAGCTCAACTCTTTCCTGGTACTCCTTTCATCTCTACTACTTAGATCAAGTAGCTCAAAAACCTCCGGAATAGAAAAAGATCCGATTATATGTTCGTAGTAGTACTTAAGTACGAGTTGTTCATTTTCTGTGAGTGACATAGCTAAAAGCCTGCTCGAGGAGTAATAAAAGTTGCCTTGCTACAGTAGTCCGTGTTGAGACGAGAGCCTTATATTTTAGATCAAAAGGTGATCAGAGAGTGCTTTCTCTAGTCAGACAGACCTGTAAAAAACAAATCCTTAAGGAGCATGCAAAACTGATGGGTGCATTTCAAAATGACGTTACGCAGCGTTTCGTATAACATCTTGCAGTTGATGCCATCGGTCGCTCATATTGAGTGCCCTCAAATCAAGTACCCGCTGTGCTCCCTTCCGGCCCCGTTGGCCTGATAACTTTAAGCGTTGCTGGGCTACCGTACGTTGGGCTGCTTCTATGGCTCCTGATCCGATCATCCAGCCTCGGCTAACATAGTAGGGATAGTCCATCCGGTACGTGTTGTTTTGACAATAACGTAGCAGTTTGGCTTTGGCCTTTCCTACTGCTTGGGTGGTGGTCTTTAAAGCCCCAATGGTAGCCACTACTTGCCTTCCCCCCTGCTGTAGTAGTTGTTCACTCACTTGCGCCAGCCAAGCTTTGCTTTGCTGAGCGTTACTGAAATAGAGGTGTGCAAACTGAGCTAAGTGCTCTTTGACATGATAAAAATCTAAGATTTGGGTCGCTCGCGGATAGGCAGCATCCACCCAATTTTTGATCCAGGGTGCCCCATCACTCACCACGACCATACGCTCAGCTAACGCCTCATACTTATCGGTCAATACGGCCATCTTGGCTTCAAACGCCCGATGGTGCCCCAGGTGAGCCACATACTCAGAATGCTTGATCCAGCCCCGTTCGGGCTGCTCCTTATAGCAATCCGATTCGCAAAACACCCGACCAATCTTGGCTTCCTGCCAACTTTGTTCCCGGGTTAATAACATCCCGCCGTCAATCTCTACATAGACCACTTCTGAGGAGCTTACTGCTTTCGCAGGTGTCTCTTCCGCTAATAAAGTGGCGGCCGATTGCCCATAATGATGAACCAGGCGATAGATCTGGGTCGCATTACTGGGCACATGAAGTAGTTTCTCTATGAGCCGAGCACCTGACGCATAACAATGATCTTGCCCTACATATACCAACAGTTCGGTCAGGTAGGGGGTAACTTTCCCTGAAAGGTACTGACTGAACCGATGGGCTTTACTCACTGCTATCATTCCGTAGCGACTTTGGACTTTTTTTTAATCCGTCGGTCAGTAGAAGAGACCCCTACGGTTTTTTCTAGCACTTGGCGGCCTAACTCAACCCAGAGGGTATCAAATTTCTTTTCGTAATCATAAAAAGTCCTCTCGTCTTGCAACGACTCAAGAGCGTCCCACCGGGAAGCTGCTAAGTCTAGGTATTCTTCTTTCGTCATAGCTCTTTACTTTTTAAGGTACTATCTTCATACGACATTATGAAATGCACCCAAACTGATGATACGTAAGTTTTATTGCTTATGACATTGAGGAAACAACTTTCACATTCACGGCATTCATCCCTTTTTTACCCCTTTCCTCTTCGTACTCTACCTCATCGTTTTCACGTACCTCTCCGGTAAGCCCTGACTCATGAACAAAAATGTCATCTCCTGAATCAGAGGGTTTAATGAAACCAAAGCCTTTAGCAGGATTAAAAAATTTTACAGTACCTTTTTTCATCAGTATTTATTAAAAGTGTAGTAACATTCAACTGTTATTTATAGTAGAGCGTTCCACATCATGCTGTTTATTTTGGATACACGTCAACATTAACTAAATGTATGTGGCTAAACTATTAGTCGGATTGGCAAGTTGTAGTAAGTGGTATACAGATGACTGCAATGCGTAAACAACTTATTAACCCGAATCTAGAAAACTCATCAACAACCAACCAAGACTGGCTAGACTTAACACAGCAGGCTCAGGTGGAATTGACATCGGAAGATCCGGCATACCCCATAGAAGGAGCGTTAGATTTAGAGAAAAAAGCAGGTTGGCGAGCATCCCAGGCAGGCTCACAATGTATTCGTATCATTTTTGATGAACCCCGTAATGTCCGAAGGATTATGTTACTCTTTGAGGAAAAACAACAGCCCCGTACTCAGGAATTCGTACTGAGATGGTCTTCGGATAGTGGCCACACTTATCAGGAGATTGTACGGCAGCAGTATAATTTTAGCCTTCCTCAAACTACTCGAGAATTAGAGAATTATTATGTGAACCTGAAAGAGGTAACTACGATTGAACTCAGTATTATTCCTGATACTAATCAGCAGAATGTACGGGCGTCTCTGACTCATTTTCGTATTGGATAGAGGTAGCCACCTCCCTTTAACATTGTAATTTTCTGCTAAGTTATACCCCTTTGTTGGTATGCTGGATTTACCCTATTGTAGGGTAAAGGGAATGATAACTACAGACTCGAGTCCTAACAAGGAAACTGCTAGCACTCAAGCAACAATTTCAGGTATATATGCATAAGCTAGCTTTTCCCTATAGGTAAATTATTGTACCTTTATAAAAGAGTTCAAACGGAACCAAAAAAAATGTGCCTAATACATGGTCTAACCGAAAAATAGACCGCACAACTTATTGAAAATCAACATTTAAGGGAACTGTATTTTCATCCAGTCATCCCGACTTTTACACTTTCAAATACTATAGAAACCCTCTTATTCCACGAATTTGAGGGTTTTTCTTTTCCCTTCGCTTCATATTTTTCAAATATTCTCATCGTACTGGTGACCTGTTTTATCCGATTCGGTTACCCAACCCTAACCAATTGCTATGACTACGCAGCACACCTTTAGTATTCTGTTCTGGCTCAATAAATCTAAGGCCAAAGATGGCCAAGCCCCGATCTGGGTCCGCATTACTGTGGACGGTAAACGTAAAGAAGTTTCGGTTAAGCAAAAGTTAGATATGAAGCTTTGGAACAATAAGAAGGGTCGTGCTAACGGCACCCGCCAGGAAGCCCAAGAAATCAACCTTTACCTCGACCAGGTACAGAACCAGTTACACAGCATCTACCAAGAGATGAAAGCGGCGAATGAACTGGTCACCGCCGAGGCTATTAAGAATCGATTCACTGGAGCCGAGGGTATGATGGACGTTAAAAATGATACGTTGACATCGTTCTTAGGCAGAAAACCGACAACTGTCATGAAGTTCATTAATCGGGTGTACGGATAAATTGTGAAGTTAAGAAGGATTTTATGGCGAAAGCCTTCGGGGAGTAAGCATTGTTGATAAAGTCATAATCAAAACATGAGACTACGGATTCACTGTTGGCTTAAAGCACGAAAGTTTGAAGTTTTTACAGTCTGGGAATGTCGCACTGTTTACGACTACTTAATTCTTGAGTTAATCGACTTTAAGTACTTTGAACGAGTGATGGCTTGATCTACTCCAAGCCTTTATAAGGTACACTCCATTCTTGTAGCCGGAAAAATCAATAGAGAATTCGTTTTTTACGGGACGGTTAATTTCTACAATGGTTTTCCCCAGTTGATTATACACCTTGAGGTACTCTATTGGGTGCCGAAACTGGCTGAGATCTATAAAAAGGGTTTGCGTGACCGGATTAGGATAAACTAAAAGGTGCTGTACATCAGAAGGCTGTATTCCACCGGTAATAATCTCCTCTTCAACGTTATCCGTAGAATCAGTAGGTGTGGTCCGCATAGGTCTCTTCGTAAGATTGAGTGCTGTTGTCATATTAGTGCCACAGGCACTTATTGAAGAGAGCGTGAGCGTGTTTTCGTTGACATAAGCATCCCATTGTACCCAAACGTTGGGCCCAGCAGACCTTTTTATTGTGCCTCCGGTGCTACTCCACTGATACGTTGCGTTTTGAAGTGTTTGTGCTTGGTAGTGGTATGTGCTTCCCCCTACTACTTCACGCTCCCCCACAATATTTCCAGCAACTACAGGCTTAAATTCAACCTCTAGTTTTCGAAGAACTCTAGCATCGTCAGCAAAGCCGCTACTCGATGATATAAATACATCTCCATCAACATTTATCAGGTATGCGTCATCACTTGTTGTGTATCTTCTAAGCCAATTCCGTCCTCCGTCTTCAGTATAGTATATGGTAGAGTTAAAACTTGCCCAGCCTATCATTTTGTTTAGAAAAGTTGGAGTTAACTCCTGTTGATTATTTTCTCGGCGGATTTCCTCCCAATTGTTACCTCCGTCAACCGTTCGGTAAAGCTCCGGTGGGGCTGGGTTATCATATTTACGTTCATATGACCATAGAAAACCAAGATTGGCATCTAAAAAATCAAACCCTTTTATTCCTATGTTTTCATCAAAAAAGATATTCTTCCAGGTTTTTCCTTGATCTTCAGTCTTATAGACTACATTTTTTCTTTTAATAAATCCGGTAGTGTTGTTCACAAAATCTAATTTGTGAAAGTATTCAGATTCATTATTTGTTAATATAGTCTCCCAAGAGTTACCCCCATCCGTGGATCTTGATACTTCTTTGTAAGAAGAAGCAAGTACTATTTGGTCATTTAAAAACTTGATTGATTGAATTCCTCTACTATTTACTATCGAATTCCAGTTGTTTCCACCATCTTCCGTTTTATACAGGATGTCGTTTGTAAAATAAAAACCAATTTTTTCATTATACATACTCAAATCCCCCTGATCGTTGGTTGGTAATGGAAATGGTTTCCAGGTAAGCCCGGCATCGTAGGTAATAAAGGCAGTTGTATACCCTTGGTAAGAGTTTGTCTTAACAAATCCTGAGGACTTGTTGATCATATTCAACCGGGTTCTCTGGTCAATTTCCAGTACAGAAACAGTTTCCCATACACTGTTGCGGCTAGCCAGGATAAGCTTATGAGTATGTTGTTCCCAGTAATTACTAATTGCTTGTCCCACGGCAATGACATTGTTACCTGCTTCATTGGTGGCCATTCCCCAAACTTCACCTCTAGATTGACACACTAGGTTCCATTGATTACCACCATCGGTTGATTCGTACAGCCCTTCGTCTTGATTAAAGAAAAAACCTCGTTGTTCGTCGAGCATATGTAGATGGGATATTTTTTTTTGAATGGTAGATACTGGAATCCAGTTGTTTCCGCCTGTCGTCGATTTATACGCTCTTCCGCCACGATTCACCATATAAATAACATCCCGACTGAGTAGCTGTAGTTGGATCACCGCTCCAATCTCGTCAATGCCATTTAAAGATAGCTCACTCCAGTCCTTACCTCCGTTGGAAGTTTTATACAGTTTTCCCCGGTGGTCCCCTGCCAATCCATAAAGTGAGTCTACAAACGAAATAACATTAATATTATTCCGATCGTAGGAGCGACTACCGACATCAATAGCCCCCTGAAACTTCCAGTGACCGCCCTGGTCGGTGCTCTGATAGATATTGCCGGTGTGGGTACTTACAAAAGCGTGATTCTGATCAGAGAACGACAGGCTGGTAATAATGTCATCTTGTTGAGAGATTTTTAGGATTTGCCATTTTTCTCCAAGGTCGTCGGTTTTCAGAATAAAAGATGAACCGGTGACGTACAGATAACCGTCTCCGGGATACTGTACGGTATGGTAATTTTCGGCCGCTAGGTTTGGAGTGATATCCGTCCAGTTGGTTCCACCGTCTGTAGATTTGATGATATTGTTCGGACCGGCAGCAACCACCACATTATTGTCCAAGAATGCTACATCCTCGAGCTTTTGGTCGAGGTACTGCATGTTATCTTCACATACAACGGAGATGTTTTCTTCAACGTCGGTAACTGCAATTAGTAATACTTCCTCCGCTGTGCTTTGAGTGCTTTCGGCTTTTACTCGTACCGACATCAGAGGAGTGGATTCAAAGTCTATTGGTTGGCTGGAAAGTAGCTGGTTACCGCTGATAGAAAAATAGCGATTATCCCGGTCACCTTCTCCCGGAACTAATGAAAAAGTATAGCCTTGGGACTGAGTCGACACCGAAAGTACTCCTACCACCGTTTTTGAGGGTTGGTTTTCGTCTATGGTAGATTTAGTAAGTTTAATTGCTTGAGCGGTACTGCTGAACGTTACTTTCTTGGTCAGGGTTGCTACCCCAAAACAATACGATGAATCTCGCAAAGCCTGGGTAAACGATGCCCCAGAAACAGGAATATTCACCGTTGGTTCGGATTGATCGTTACTTACGATGCTTACCAATCCGTCATGTAACCCTGCCGTATCGGGGAAGAAAGTTAATTGCACATCAGACGACTCACCGGGACGAAGTAGCGGTGAGTCTGAGTCCGAACTGATATAGTAAGCGTTACCTGATACCGTAACGTCTGATAAGTAAAGGTTTTTGCGACCAATGTTGGAAATACGTATGGTCTTTTGTGCACAGCTATCCGCCGCCAATGCAGAAAAGTCTAGTTGTGAGTGGCTTACCGAAATTTTTGGTTGGGGAATGTCAACCCATAAGTCTTGATGAAACCTATCCACTCCGGCAAAATAGAAGTCCTCTCCCACCCCGGCTTTGAAGTCTATTTCCTGAAAGTCTCCCCCGAACAAGTACAATGAGTCAGGATAGTTCAGATCATAAATGCCCAAGCCTACGGGAGTCCTACCATAAAGCTGGTTTTTCCACTCGGTCAGTCTTGCGTCCTGCTCATCCCTGTCATCGTATTTAACGACCACCACATCGGATACATTTTGGGTTCCGGCTTCGGTGCCATCGGATACCCAAAGGTTAGCAGAGGAGCTGTAGCCCGTTCTGCCGACAAAATAAAGCTTACCATTGGCAGCGGCAAAGTTCATGATTTCAGAATTATACGCGTGTGGGTCGAACGAAAAAGATTTAAGCATCTGGGTTCCCTGAACCGTCCCATCCGTCACCCACAGAGCGTCACTGTCCTTCGTCCCGCCATTGTCTCGGTTAAAGTTCAGGCGCACCGAAAAGAACAATAAGTCACCCACCCCCGTCAGATTATCAACCTCTATTCTTCCGTATCGATCGATGGTCCAGGAAGAGAGCACCGTAATTTCACGGGTGGCTTCGTTGACCCGGCCTATCTTCCCGCTCCCGGCTACGTACAACCGGTTTTCATGATGGCGATAGCGCGTGATATTCTCGAAACCAGCGGCATTAATAGGTTCGAATCTTTGTTCAGACTCATCATATATTGATAACTCTTCTCGGTGATCGCTAAAAGAATATAAACCCTCGCTGGTGGTAAATAGTGATGCTGCCCGTAACTGGCGATCACAGTCAGGAAAACACGCTACGCGATTTTCTGAGGGAAACACTTCAAAAACCTCATCGCGATTGCCTAAAACAAGCAGCCGATTTTGGTAAACGACCCAGTTTCTAGGATTTAAGCTGTTGGTTCCCGGGATATGATCTACCAGCAGCCGGGTACCTTCTTCTGTACCATCAGTTATCCAAACTTCTGTTCCATGACGAACATCGTTGGCACTAAAGAGCAACTGGTCGTTGTACACCAAAAAACTTTTGGGAGAAGAGCCGTTCTCACCGATGGTGATATCTTTTACTAGTACTGTATTTTCTACCGTTCCATCGCTTCGCCACAACTCCATACCGTGAACCTGATCTTCAGCAGCGAAATACAGTTCGTTCTTAAAGGATATGGATTCACCGGTAGATTTAAATTCTTTCAAAAAAAGCTGGGCCAATGTAGTAGTAGAAGCCGTACTTAAGAGCACGAATATTATAGTAATTCTCATAATAATTATAACAAATTTAAGAATATTAACTTTTGATGGTAGACCTTATCGTTATGTCTGACCGTAGCCATGTACACCCCCGATTGGTTAGCGAGCCAGTTAATTTCCAATGGATCGTACAGGGTAGTTATTGCTAACTGTTGGGAATAACATAACTTACCGAAACTATCCACAATCGTAATATCATAAGTGCCAATTTCCCCGGGAGGCAGCTTTAAGTACAAAGGTGATTGGGTGACCGGGTTTGGATAAAAAAGTACGGGCTGATGAGGCTGCTCTTCAATAATTGCGGTGGGGGTCAGTGCATCGACCATAAGAGTTTGAGCCAATGAGAAGGCGGAACCCAGGTGTCCGTTGTCAATGGCCTGAACCCCCCACTCGTAGATTCCCTCGGGAAGCGATGTAAGTACGAAGAAGTTATTCTTTTGGGCATTGCCTAACGTAGGGTACTGTAGCACGCCATTTTCGTTGGCATAGGGATGTACTACAAACCTTCCATTAGCGTCTTTTACGAAGAGGTTATACGTAAGATGAGTGCTGGATGATTCAGCGTCGGTAGACGCATCCCACGAGAAAATAACGGTGGAACCCGATACCGAAGCCTGAAGGTTGGTGGGAGACTCGGGCGGGGAGTTGACCCGGTTCCAGCGAGGTGACATGTTGTTACGATACAGAATAACTTTAGGACTTACATAGTCGGTCTCTCCTAAGACTACCACATCTAAGTCGCCATCTCCTTCAATATCTCCTACCGACATGTGCCCTTGATGCGTGTGTTTAAGTAGATAAGGGTATGTTTCCCGAAAAGCTAAATTTTCCTGGTTCTCGTAAATGTGAGTGTGTTGCGCACCTCCGTGGGGGTCACCGTAAATCAGAATATCGGTATCACCATCGTTGTCATAATCTCCCCAGGCAATTTGTATGTCGTAGATTTCTCTCACAAAGGTATCCTGAAACACTTCGGTAAACGAACGGTCGCCCATGTTTCGTAGCAATGCTACTTTGCCTTCCCCATTACCGCAGTACGTTGAACCAGCCAGCAAGATGTCTAACCACCCGTCACCATCATAATCGAGCCAAGTCATTTTTCCTCTCGACAGGGGGAGATGAGCGGTAACAGCGGGCAGGCCTTCCAGCACGTTAGGCTCAAATACTTTAGAGGCCTTTTGCTCATAGATAACCCATCGGTTGACTCCGCAGCTGGTAGTTTGCGCGACGATAATATCCAAGTCACCGTCATTATCGTAGTCAGCCCATGGTTGGCTGCTCTTTATATCTCCCCGTATGGAAGTGATGTTTGAGTCCAGAAATTCGCGATTATCCTTTTGTTCGTAAATAGTAATCGGATGAGCCTCGTTATAACCACCCTTTGATTGCATAATGTCTACATCACCATCGTGATCATAATCTTCCCAAACAAAATTTGAAGATAATACGATTGAGTCTCCCAAATACTCGGAAGGTAACTGAGCGGTGAAATGACCGGTGCCATCGTTGATAAATAGTCCCGCCGAATCGGCGACGTACCAACGCTCGCGCAGATTCAGCCAAAAATCCAAGTATCCATCGTTATTAAAATCTATCCAACGTAGAGTAGCATCATTGAATACCGGGGGGAATTTTTGGTTCGTTCTTTCGTAGTAAGTGTCTTGCCACAAATATACGTGGGTCGCTAAAGTAGCATTAGTTTCTTCATTGGCTGAGCTCAGTAATAGATCCAGATCACCGTCGTTGTCCAGATCTGCCAATGACGAGAACGTTCCCTCCGTTTCATCAAGATAAAGGCCAAAGTCAGCCTCGTAGGGATCAGGAAAAGTGGCGGCTTCCAGTTGGGCAAAAAACTTGTCGGGATAGGTGCAGTTAGCAGAGACAATTTTGTAAGTGTACGAAGTGTTGCTGGTTAGATTAAATGTGTCCAAAAACGAAGTAACGTTCTTCGGTAGTGTGGCCAGCGGCCTATCTATCGGAGTGAATTCCTCGTCTTCGGAAACACGATAAATTTCGTACGCAGCTTCACTGTCAGACTCATCTTTCCATTCTAAGCGGATTGAATGGTTTGATATTGTGGTTGATTGTGCGTTTTTAGGCGCAACTGGCCGATTGTCTTGGATAGTAAACTTCCTCTCAGCCGTGAAGACCGAGCCCCGATAATTTGCGTCAACACTTTGAACTGCCCAGGCGTATGTTCCTGCTGGCAGGCAGCGAAGCGTGAAACCCGAATTGAGCGAAGCGTTACCCGGACGAGCCACCCGACGAAAGCCACTCAAAGTATCCGATAACGGACTTATAACATAGCTTCCTTGTTCGTCTTTAACGTACACGTTGTAGGTGAGAGAAGCTACGTTGGTCTCCAGGTCGACATCTTTACTCCATGACAAACTTACTTGGTTGTCTACTACCTGTTCGGAGAGTCCGGCGGGTGGTAAGGGGATGGTGTTAGCTTTCCCCTGCTCGATCCAAAGATTTCGATACAGATGAAACTGCTTGTACCCAGTCATTACAACATCTAAGTCGCCATCTTTATCGTAATCAGCAGTAGCTACCACGCTCCTTCCCAAGCTCTTAATCTCGGGCAGAACAGCTTGGGTAAAGTCCTTTCCCTCCTGATTAATATACAAGTAACTTTGTTGGGCTTCGTTTGCGCAGTACTGGTGACCATTGAGTAAAATATCGTACCACCCGTCATTATTAAAATCTCCCCAGAGTGCTCTGTTTGTTTCGGGAAAGTCAATGCTTACTGTTTCGGTATTTCCTGATACCAGACGTTGAAGACTATGCTGTACATATGATTTTAAGAGTAAGTCTATTTTGCCATCACCATCATAATCAGCCGCTTGCGCATCGTGTATCTCTGCCTCGTACCCTAGTATGTCCCTCTGAAAATCCCCGAACCCATCGTTTTTCCAAACGTATCCTCTTGCTACGTTATCTTCGGAAACACTCCCAATGAGATCAAGGTCTTGATCACCATCTAAATCTACCCAATTCCCGTAAGTTAGGTCACGGATACTATTATCCGTTGACCGAGCAAAGATTCCTTTTCTATTTTGATAGATGTTTAGTTGCTTGAACTTGCTGAAGAAAAAATCACTATCACCATCCCGATCATAATCGCCCCACATCACCGCGGCAGAGGGAACACTATTGATAACAAATCCCTGATTGGTATACTCCCGGAAGCCCTCCCGGGTGTTTTCTAGAATAAGCAATTTTTTAGAGTGGGCGCCCTCGGATAAGATAATGTCTATATCGCCATCTCGGTCAAAATCGCCCAGGTCGAAGCTTTGGTGCGTCACCCCGGCTTGCGTTCTGATGGGAAGCTGACTGGTAGGGATAAAGCTACCTTGGTCTTGGTAAAAGATAAAAAAGCTAGGGTCACCTCCTAAAGAACCTATATGGATCAGATCAAGCTGTCCGTCGCCGTTCATATCTCCCCACTGAACGTCAGCGTTCCAAAGCCCTACGCCACCCGTGATTTCTACCTCTTGAAATGATTGCCCCAACTTGTTTTCTGTAGCAAGTAAGTAAAGGATCAAGATCAATAAATGCGGTTTATAACGTAATATATTTATTTTTTTAAGTAAATTTTATGATTTTTCATCTTTTAATCGCTACTTTATACAAAAGTAATATATTTTTGTTTATACAAAAAATTTTTCGGAAAGGATGTTTAGCATAAGGATTAAGCTAGTGACTGTTTTTTTACTTGTCCCAATAGCTTACGCGCAAGGGCAGGTGTTTGATTGGGCATTAGGCTCGGGGGGCTGGACAGACGACTATACTCGCGATATCACCGTAGATCATCTTGGTTACGTTTACGTTACTGGTTATGTAACTAATGCGAGTATTGGTGACACTATTCTTCGTGATAATGGTGCTTTTGTCATGAAGCTGTCAAATAAGGGGCAGGTTGTTTGGGCTAAAAGTTTTGGACAATTCGATACTTCAGGGGTTAAAATAAAGGTAGACTCACAAGGAAATGTTTTTTTGTTAGGCAAATATTCTCATGGGTTTACAGTCGAAGGACACACCGTGTATAGTACTGGGATCGGATTATTCCTCATGAAGATAGACGTAAATGGCACCATTCTGTTTCTGAAAAACTATAGCACTCCTCGTGGAAACGGGCGAGCCTTGGGTGAAGGCTTAGCTATAGATGAACAGGACAATGTTTACGTAGGAGGGCATTTCAATAATTTTTTAGTATTAGGAGACTCAACGTATCACGTGCGAGGAAGGCAAGGGTTTGACCATGATTTGTTACTGATCAAATTTAGTAATGAAGGTGAAGTGCTGTGGGTGCGAACTCCCGGGAGTAATCAGAAAGAGTTTATCCACGACGTAGCCGTCGACAGCCATGGTGTCTATCTGGTAGGCGATTTGTCTGGCCGCATCATTACTTTTGAGGAAAGTACGTTCCAGGCTCCTATCTCAGGATTAGGTTTTGTTGCAAAATACACCTTAGACGGGGAATATCAATGGGCTGAGGTATTTCATTCCCCGAATCATTCCAGAGCATTTTCGGTAGCGGTAGATCATCAAGGAAATGTCTACGCATCAGGTATCTGGACCGTTCGCAATTATGTTCATCGCTCCGATAAATTTATAGCGAAGCTTAGCAACGAAGGCCAGCTTCTGTTTACCCGATTTGTAGAATTTGGTCCGACGTACACGCTAAAAAGTGGAGTTACCACCAACGGCACTGATGTTTATTTTACGTCCGGATTAGCTGCGCCCTATAAAGCCGGTCATATACAAAGTGATTCCAGCAGTACAGAACAGGCAGCTATCCTAAAATTCAGCGAAATAGGGTACCCCCAGTGGTTAAAACTAACCGAGGGGTCGTCTAATGACGAGGGGGTAAGCATTGCGGTGGATGGTAAAGCTATATTCCTCGCAGGTAACTATAAAAGTGATACACTGCATCTTGACGCTTCTTATACAGTAAACAACAGCGGCAATAGCGATAAGGATTTTTTCCTAGCGGGTGCAAAAGATACTACCGATAACATTTGCCCTGATCCTAGTTCTTTCACACTTAGTCACGTACCAAATTTTTGCCACGGGGATTCAGCACGACTAGTCATTGAGAATCCCTATGCAGTTTATACTGAATGGTATAAAGATGGTCGGAAACTTAATTTTGATAATCAACGGAGTATATATGTCAAACAGCCGGGCTTGTATTCAGTGAAAATCAATAGTAATACTAGATGCCCAGGTATTATTGAAGGAGTAGAGGTTGACTTAGCATCAAATCGTACTGAGGATACCGATGTGGTCATACATTCAAATCCAATCTCGCTTTTTAAATACGATTCAGTAACCGTTTGTTTAGGAGAGAAATTAATCCTCGAAGTTGACTACCATCCAGAGTACACTTACATGTGGCGGAATCTACATATATTAAATACTGATAAAAACAAAGCAACCATAATTACGGGTGCCACAGACACCTCATTCGTGATCTTGCAAATAAAAAATACAGTTACTAGTTGTTCTAACCAGGATACCTTATATCTTATTAGCACCGCGCCCCCCTCTTTAACAGTGATGCCACTTGGTGATTCTTTGGTTGCTTCGGGTAGTCTCAATTATGAATGGTATTTCAATGGAAGGCTACTTGAGGAATTTGATGGACATGTCTCTGTTTTTCCAGAGGAAAATGGGTACTATAAGGTTGGGGCTACAAATGAAGCGGGATGTTATAGTGAGTCAGATAGTGTATTAGTTGAACTCGTATTGGGTTTGGAAGAAACCCCGGAGGATATTCGTGTGTATCCTGTTCCATTCGAGTCAAAGATTTACATTAAATCAACACAAACCGTCGAGAAGGCAACGCTGATGAACATCAATGGGAAGGAAGTAAAAAGTTTTCCATCGGCTAAAGTACTGGAGGCTGATGATGTCAGACCGGGTGTTTATCTACTGAAAATTCATACTTCCAGTCGCATAATGCTATTTAAAATACAGAAATGATTGCGTCATGGTG
Source organism: Tunicatimonas pelagia (assembly GCF_030506325.1). Classification (NCBI taxonomy): domain Bacteria; kingdom Pseudomonadati; phylum Bacteroidota; class Cytophagia; order Cytophagales; family Catalimonadaceae; genus Tunicatimonas; species Tunicatimonas pelagia. The sequence continues at coordinate 7,111,245 of NZ_CP120683.1, forward strand.
AAAGGGGTTTGATAAATTGAGTGAATTTCTTTACTGAACTCCAATCTCCTGCTTAATCCGTTGCACTTCCTCTTGGCGATAGGGTTCACCGTTGGGAAGGAATGTAGACTTCCCAATTTTAGGACGACTCAAAAGTAGAGTTTTTTGGTCAAATTACTTTACAAATACTATTACTATTTTGACAAGTAGAAAAAGAACGGGGCCATCAAGAAAATGAATGCGGCTTTCAACCGACTGGAAAGGATATTACTGGGGCGCAAACCCACGGCTACACTAGCCATAGCGGACTCTCAGAGCATTCAGCACCTGGTTCTATTCAACAGGCTTTTGCTGAAGCCATTGGGCTATTCCTCTCAAGCTTTCCGAAATATCTTCCATCATAGCAACGGCTTGCCCCATTCCATTGGTGCCTTTTTTGCGCTGCTCCTGCTGAAAGATTGTTTTGATTTCGCCCCATCGCTGTTTCGCTTCTCCTTCTAAGGCATTGTGAAGTTCTTTGAATTTGAGTAAGTTAGCTTCGGCACCTGAGGTCAGAGTTTGAGCTTCGTTTTCGTAGTGAGTATTAATGAGCGTTTTTAGCTCGTCCTCATTCATGATGGGAGCTACTTTTTCGGCCATTTTGTTCATATCGCGGTACGAACCCTGCAACTTGAACGGTGGTTCAGTGCGGTAAGCATCGGCTCGAGCTGCCGAACGGATGTACTCCAAGTTCACGGTAAGCACGGTATCCCGGATAGTAATGAGCTTTTTCATCACAGTTATGTATTCACTTATTTCTTCGGCAGAATGGTTGGCCTCCCACTCTACTCCTTCCGCAGAGTTATCTTGCGCTAACTTTACCAGCGTATAAACATCAGCTTGGCTCTTGATAGCTAGTTTGCTCAGCACCGGGTTAGAGGTTAAACTATTCTCTATGTAGCTCAACTTAAACGCTTCGGCGGAGTCGCCGATAATATCGCCTAGATTGTAAATATCGGCTCGGTTCGCCAGCATATCGGGAATCTGAAATTTATCACCGCTCTCGGTATAGGGGTTTCCCGCCATCACTACGCAGACTTTCTTACCTCGGAAATCGTAGGTTTTGCTGCGCCCCTTGTACACGCCTTCAATCTTACGCTGAGCATCGCAGAGGGAGATAAACTTTTGCAAAAACTCGGGATGGCAGTGCTGAATATCGTCCAGATAGATCATCACATTATCGCCCATCTCAAAGGCGAGATTAAGTTTCTCCAGTTCCTCTCGTGCCCCAGCGTTAGGTGCTTGACTCGGATCTACCGATACTACCTGATGACCAATCGCCGGACCATTAATTTTCATAAAGACCAAGCCGAGCCGATTCGCCAAGTATTCCATCAGCGTAGTTTTTCCGTAACCCGGCGGGGAAATTAGCAGCAGCATCCCCATCAGGTCAGTTCGTTTATTTTCCCCGGTAGCCCCGATTTGCTTCGCCAGATTAGAGCCAATCAGCGGTAAATACACCTGATCGATCAGGCGGTTACGCACGAAGGAAGACATTACCCGGGGTTTAAATTCGGATAATCGTAGCTCTTCGGTAAACTGCTGGGTAAGCTCTCGCTTTCGCTGTTGAAAATCCCGGTAAGCGGGTACAGCTTCATGGTGAAATTCGCTAAGCTTCTGGAAGAACGTCTGGTAATGCAGTTCGTATTTCCCGTCCTCGATGACCGGATGGTTGCCCTGCATATTTTCCATCGTAGTGCTAAGAGTCACCTCGCTGGTTTCTACCTTTTGTTTAGGGTTAAACAATAGTGCTGCCGCTTCGGAAACATAGGCGGTGTCCAACTCAACCTGTTCCGCAAACGACTGTACCCACTTACGAATAAGATCATACTGTACCCAGAGCTGTTCAGCTAAATCACTGACAGATTTACGGTACTTAGCCTCGGCTTTTTGCTTCGCTAGGTATTTCTCAAAAGCTTCCTTCAGATTAATCGACTGCTGATTGATCGTAAATTTATCATCACCAATTAGTTCGTAGAACAAATACTCACTGGCTTCAGTAATCACCGAAGCATCAAACAAAGACGTTTGCTGAACAAAATCTTGAATGCTGGTCTGAATCTGGTTAAGTACCGGATCAAATTCTTTAGTGTGCGGAAAAACCTGAAGAATAGCTCCCGCTCCTTTGAGTTGAAAATTCAATCGTTGCTGCTGCTCTTTTTCCAAAAACTGTTGCCAGCACATCAATGCACAACTTCTCGCTTCTGATGAATATCTCAACAGTCCGGCTTGCTGATGAATACGGGCTAGTTGTTGCAAAATATGCCTCGCATCCTGATCGTGTACGCCTTTCACATAACCTTCGTCGTAACGACTGGCGACAAACTGCTGCACCCAATCCGATACTTCTTTAGTCAGTTCTCCATCGATGTCGGAAAGCGCAATCGTTTCATCACCAGCCTCAGCCGCCACGAAAAGTTGGTACGCCAAATATTCGGCTCGATACACTTCTTGATTTTCCGAAACCAGTGACTGGTTCCAGTAAGGTTGGTAACGATTGATATCCGCATCATCCAATCCCTCGTAAAAATTAGTACCCGTAATGTGATAAAATAATTGATTGTTCTTCACGACAGTGGTCAGCGCCACTTCGGCAGTATTTACCGAAAAAGAATGTTGCCCCAACCTAATCACCTGCGCGCCGTCAACGTAGAGTTCGTTACGGTCTTTTAGTTGCCGTAGTGCATCCTCTCGGGTAGATTTCAGCCTACTTTCTACGTCATCAGCTTTTACCGTATCGCCAACTTCTTGCAACTCAGTGACAATACTTCGGACTTTCTCGACCATCAGATCGGAAGCGAAGTAGCCGTTAAGTTCAGCGGCTGATGAGAAGGAAGACAAACGGTGCTGGACAGATTTTAGAATCCTATCAGCCGCTTGTAGCAAGGCATTTGCTCGTTGGTTGCGAGCTTCAATTAACTGAACCTTACGGCTTTCAAAAGCATTGTAAATTTCTTCGCGCAGCTCGTTGATCTGGTTGAGCATTTCGGGGAACTCAGCAAACTTCCCTTCCAGTTCTTCCAATTGCACCATCAGTTTATTGAGATACTCATCGGTCTTTTCGGGCGTATCGGCTACATCCAGATAGTTGACCAATGCCTGACGAATCAGCTTGGACTGGGCGTGGAACTCAGCCTTTCCTTCCTGACCGAGCAGTTCTTTCCGCTTGCGTTTGAGTTGGGCTTTTAGCTTGTTCAGCTCGGTGAAGATGACCGAGATACGGTCGATAATCTGGGTAGTTTGGGTAGCATCTTCAATTTTTAGATTACTCACCACTTCCATTAGCATTTCCAGTTCGCCCGAAAAATCAGCGATCTTTTTCTCCAGCTCCTGAATGTCTACAACCTTACCAACTTTGGTTAGCCCCTGCTCAAATTCAGCTACCTGTTTGGTGAAAGGAGCTAAAGAATCATCTTTGAGTAAAAACTTTACAGTATACTGCGCGGTGGACTGAGCCACATCGGCCAATGTTCCCTCATACTCTTCAACCCTATCAGCATCTACGTAGCGTAGTTCTTTAAGCGAAATCACTTCACCTCGTTTCTCCCGCAGCCGGGCTAAAGCATGGACAAATTCCTGGATATGTTTCTTCGGTTGGCTTTTCAGCTCGCGCAGTAGTTGGTCTACCGCTTGAGTGGTTTCAGCTACCTGTTGCTGCGTATTTTGCCGAATACTAGTAACTTTTTCAAACTCATCAATAGCCGCCGATGCCGTATTGCGAAGGGCGGTGAGCGGCTTATGAATTTGCTGGGCTTCGTCACGATTTAACCAGTAGTAGGCGTCTAACAAAGTAGTAGATTGTCGCTGGAGATCAACGTATAAGTTTTGGTAATTTTCACCTTTATCAATCAGCGTGAGCAGTGCCTGACATTCGGCCATTGCTCGCACAATATCTTTGTTGCCAACTTTGTAGAGAAAAGAATCGCTCTGGGACGAAAGTGGATAATTTGGCCCGACAAAAGGAGTTTGCCAAATACGGATGGCGTGGTGCTTCTTAGGCTCATCATCCGCATTAAAATAGCAAAGCTCACCATTCTCAAAAATCGCAAAACCGTGGGCGACCATTGGATTAGCAATTTCCTGATTGATGATATTGTAGGGCAGTAATTGGTACTGATGATAATTCTGATTGTAGAAAACGTAGAGAAAATCTTCTCCATTGGGCGAAGCAATAGTTTTTTCGTAGACCAACGAATCCTGACTGATCTCAAAGGCTTTGAACTCCCCCGTTTGCAGATAATAACCGTTCGGAAACAAAATTCCCTGATCGTCAGGTAGTACAATGCACGCTTCTTCAATGGCATCAATCCGCCGAGCTTCTTGCAATTTGGCATTGTACGCCAGATAGCGGTAAGCTTTTTCCTGATAAGGACGAATCTTCAACAGCACTAAATTATCCAGCACCGAATAGTAGACTTCGGCATCGTCTAGCGTTTGGTCAGGGTTATCTACCGGTTCCTGATAAATTCCCTGCCCGGCATCGGTATTGTCTTCTACTTTCAGCGTAAGGTTACCATTCAGTGTGTCAACAAATACCCGATCAGCTACCGATACATGCGGGTGCTTTCCGGCTCGTTGATCGTCGCGGGTAGCCCTTTTCCAACGGAAGGCATGCTGTTCGGGTACCGAGATTTCGTGCTCACTACGGTTGTCGCGGTACACTAGCGTATCGCCCTTAATTTCCCACTTGAACGCTTTTATATCGCTCGCGCTCTTGCTGATCTGAAATACCATGTACACGAACGGCTCGCTGAGCACAAAGCGGACAAACTTGGTATCTTTATAGTATTTGTATAGCTTCTGAAAGTCATCTTGAAACGTAGCGTTGCTGATTAGATCATAGCCTAGCTCATGAAAACTATGATCGCGATAGGAATACAGACTGAATACATCCGATAACTCCACTTGTGACTTTAGCCCCAAATGTACGTTGTAGCCAAAAATGAAGTTCTCGCCCACTGGCACCATATCGTAGGGGATGCAGTTGTGCGCCGTATGCACCCGTTCGGTAGCAATCAGCGTAGTTTCAATCGCCCCAAAAACCTCTTTGCGAGCTTCGTTAAGCTTACCCAAACGATCCCGCAGATCAGTTGCGCTTTGCTGCAAGCGATTCTTCAGAATTTCATAGGTACTATTTTCTAAAGTAGGATTGGATGTATCTTGATTGGGCATTGTATGTTTGTAGTTAAATGAATAGCTGCTTAGAGATCTCCGACACGATTAATACAGAAGACTCAATCCGGATAGCAGTACTGCTAGTAAACCAATAGCCACCAGCAAAGTGTACCACCTAGCCTTCTTTCTTTTGATCTCTTGCTCATATCTTAGCTGTTTCAATGCTTCGTAGTTGTTAGCAATATTTGCTCGATAACTGGGATTATTTTTGTGATGATTCTTCAAAACTTCAAATGTACCCTTACGGCGAAGTAAAGCTCGATTATTCTCGTAGCTTTTCTTCATAGCACTAATTACTCCACTAGCTCCCATCATGTTTTCTATTTATGTGTAAATATTAATTTAAGTTAGTCCCATCAACTATTTCTTGGGCATGTATTCTATCCTCGATGCTAGAAGGGTAAGGCAAAAACTGGAAATGAAAACTGACCAGAGTCGGAATAGTAAATGCTTTTATTGGTGTATTCTTCATCGCTCTCGAGCGAAAATGTATCTCCGCTGCTGATATAGTAACCTGCTACCATGCCGGCTAGAAAAAGAATCGCTGGAACACTAATTCCCTTGATTTTAATTGATTTATTAAAGTTAGTATTGGTATGCATAGTGTGAAAGTTTAGGGTAATGTGGCCGACCAAAAGTCTTTTAGCTTCTGACCGACCACAGGGTGAGGGTTGGTTATAATTTGATATTCTTGACTGGTTCATCGGCTAATCCAGCAGAACGGGCAATATCCATTAGCTTAGTCAAGCTGCCTTTTACTTCCGGCTGATCGGTCTGGTTCATCAGCTTGAAGAGCAAAGCCGACACCGTGAGATTCTTCATGTCTTCGGAGGATACTCCGAACTGACTGATGAATTTGTTAAGATTATCTTTGAAAGTTCCCCCGCCATTGGTATTAAAGAATGTATCTTTAATATCTAGCAAGGTGGTATTTTTCCGCACCATACCGTCAATGGCTTTGCCTTTGGCGATGGAACCCATAATCTGATCAAACAGCATGGTTTCCCCACCGATGATCTCAATGTTAGAGGCTTTCAGAGCTTCGCCAATCACTTGCGCCTGAGCTTCGGCAATATCCTTCTGAATATCGATCTTCGCCAGCTCCAGGGCTTTCTCGGTTTCCAAACGTAGCTTGAACTCTTCATGCTCCTTACCGGGACCGTCCAGCACCTGCATGGCGTTGGCTTTCTCGCGGATACCCTCGGCTTCGGCTTTGTACTTCTGCTGCATCACCCGGGCTTCGGCCATACCTTGCTTCTCTTCGGCTGCCGCTTTGGTTTCAATCACTTCAGCATCAGATTTTCCTTGCTCTAAACTAATCTGTGCCGCAACCAGTCCAAGTTTCTCGTCAGCTTCCGACTGCGCTTCAGCCCGTAGACTGATACCTTTGGCGTCGGCTTCGGCCTGGGCCTCGATGACTCCGGCTTCAGCTTCCCCTTCTTTCTCGCGAGCGGCGGCTTTGGCTTCCATCACCTGGGCTTCGGATAGTCCGATAGCCGCGTTTTGGGCGGCTTCCGCTTCCGCCATTGTCTTCATGGCTTGGGCTTTGTGCTCAGCCGAGTTTTCTTCGGCTTGGGCGTCAATCATCAATTGCTTCGCTCGGTGTTCGGAGGCTTCTTTCGCGGCTTCAGCAGATTTGATTTCCTTAACCAAAGACTCTTGCGCTTCTTTCTCAGCGTTGATTAGAGCCACTTCTTTATTCCGGTCAGCCTCGGCCTTGGCTTTAGTGTCTTTGATTTTCTCTTCTTCCTCCACCGTCGCTTTTTCTACCATCACCCGCTCCCGAATCACTTCCTGAATATTCTTCCGCTCTTCTTCCAGCGACTTTTCTTTCTCGATTTGAGCCAGTTCTACGACACGCTCCCGCTCAGTGGCTTCCAACGCTTTAGCTTGCTCTACACGCTCCTGCTCAATAACGTCGGTGCGTTCCTTATTACGCTGAGCAACCAGAATCTGACGGTCTTTATTTTGCTCGGCAACCCCCACTTCTTCTTCAGTTAGAATGCGGGCTTCCTCAGAACGCTTGCGCTCCTCTTGGCGGACTTTCTCACGCTCGGCAGCTTCACGAGAGCGAATATTAGTCACTTCGCTTTCTTGACGTTCGCGTTGCTCAGTCAGTTGCTTCTCCAGTTGCAGAATGGTTTCTTCAGCCTCCACATCCTGCTTTTTGATGGTTTTCTTCTTTTCGTTTTCAATCAGGTTGGATTGAATTTTTTGCTCAGAGGTAAGATCAATGATCTTCTTGATACCTTCTGAATCCAGAATATTATCCGCATTCAGATACTCTAGGGGAGTCTGCTCCAGATAATCAATAGCGCAGTCGTCCAGAATATAGCCGTTGAGATCGGTGCCGATTTCCTCCAGTATTTTATCCTTAAAGTTCGCTCGGGAATTGTACAGCTCCACAAACTCAAAGTGCTTACCTACCGTCTTTAAGGCTTCCGAAAATTTAGCGTCGAACAGTAGCTCTAACTGCTTGGGATCAGATGCCCGATCGCAACCGATAGACTGGGCGACGTGAATTACATCTTCTTTGGTTTTGTTTACCCGAACGAAAAAGGTAACCTGAATATCAGCCCGAAGATTGTCGTTACAGATCAAACCATCCTTACCCGTTCGGGAGATCATGATGGTTTTTACGGTAATGTCCATTTCTTCCAGACGATGCAGTACCGGAATTACCAGCAAACCGGAAAATGATACTTTTGCCCCGCCCGCCCCTCCGGTGACAATCAGGGCTTGTCCTTGGGAAGCTTTGCGGTACATTTTGATGATAGCAACCCCGATCGCAAAGAGAAATACGATGACGATGATGCCGACGAATAATAACATAGATTGTTCCATGTGAGTAGAGTTTAGTCAATATAAGGTTCAATAAAATAAATGTTACGTCCTTCCTGCTGCTCGATGACCATCGCGGTATCACCCCGGTCAAGGGAAACGCCCTCGTAGGTTTTTACACTGAGTAACAGGGGTGCACCCGCAGTTTTTACCCGTGCCTGTCCCACCCGTTGGTGCGAAGCCTGGGAGGTTATGGTGCAGATTTTCCCGATAACTGTTTCGTTAGATTCCTGATTCAGCTTACCAAAAACTTTCGCCAGCGGATTGGTCAATACTTTTGCAATGAATAGCCCAGCGATAAGAGTAGGAATCAGAATCAACAGTCCGATCAGAAACGAGGAGTTACCGAGATAGTAATTTCCCAAAACAGTTAGTACCCAAACCGGGAGAATCCAGAAGGTAAGAAAAACCATTAGTGGTACTTGACCCAGATTAAAGAAGGCCAGCACCTCATTTAGCCCATTCCCTGAAAGGTCACCGTCCACGTCAGCATCGACATCCACGTCTGTATCTAGGTCAACATCTACATCGAGCGAGTCAATATCGATGGCTCCGACCAGTACCACCAGCCAGTAAATCATTACAAAGGCTAGCAGCAGTGTGGAAATCAAGTTGGGGGCCGACGCGGCGGCGGTGAACAGTTCTTTCATAATTAGTGAATGATGATTGATGATGAATGACTAATGATTGGTGAGTAATGACCAGTGACATATACAATTAATCATTACTCATTCGTCATTATTCATTACTGTTTGCTTGTGGCAAGCCCAGTCGTTTTTTGAGCTCTAGTAAGCGCTCGTCGGCAGAAGGATTGCTTCCGGTATCCAACGCTCGCTCGATTTCTGCATCGACGGTGGTAGGCTGGTTGGCAATTTCGCCGTAGGATTCCGCTAGGGCTTCCTCCTCTTCTACCTTGGCTTTCATTCGTTCAAGCATGGCAACAGTACTACTAGAATCTACGCCAGCCAGTTGCTTATTGATAGTTTTGGTAGCCTTACTAACCTTCATGCGCGACTTTAATGTTCGCAATTCATTTTCCCAGGTAGTGATGTTTGCCTTCAGCGTATCTACGGTATTTTCTAGTTGTTGCACTGAAGCATCGTAACGGCGGGCTTCCCGCTGATGCAAAGCTGCATCTTTATCGGCATGTTCTTTCCGGCGGAGTGCTTCCGAAGCCAGGCGATCCGCTTCGGTCATTTCCAGTTCGCCAGATTCGGCTCGTTTCAGCAGGAGAACAGCTTTCTGCTCATAGTCAGTAGCTCGCTTCTGGTAAGCTGTTAGCTCCCGACTAGAGCGGATCTGCTGCGCTTTTACTTCCGCCAGCGACTGCAAAGCTTTTTCAAGATCAACTTTCAAATCGCGGATACCCTGTTCGGTTACCTTGATTGGGTCTTCCAATTTACTGATAGCATCGTGGGCTTCGGCTTGTCCAATTTTAAAAATTCGAGTGAAGATATTCATGGTCACATTGGTTAAATGGTGGTTGATAACAATTCGGTTTAATCCTTTCCATACGCACTCCAACCATGTTGCATCCTTTCTCAATTAGTCATATGTTAATGACGAATTGTCAAAACTTACCAGGCTGTAAAGAAAAGAAAGCAGACGGTTACGAACGCGCCGTTTTTTTGAATAAACCTACATGCTCATCGCTAAGATGATTCAATTTAATACTACCTTGTCCGGATCAATAGCAATTAATTATATATACGGACGTTTGCTAAAAAAGTTAGCACTACTAAAAAAATTAGTTAAAAATATTGTACTATGTCCATTATTGGAAAGAATATAAAGACCATCAGAACCATCAAAAATATCAGCCAGGCTGAATTTGCCGATATATTTGACATATCTCGAGCTAGTATTGGAGCTTATGAAGAAGGAAGAGCTGATCCTAAACTAGAAACTATAATCAATATTGCTAATTATTTTAGTATTTCTATTGACACGCTGCTCACCAAAGCCCTTTCGGTAGCCGAGCTGCGGGAATTTGATATTTTAGATGATAAGAAGCCTCTAGCCGAGAAATCGGATAGTGATCGGGATTTAAGCAAGGAAGATACTCCACTAGTGAAACGAGGGAGTTACGTTGAGTACATTGTTAATTATCAGAATAAAGATTACATCAATCGCTTACCCTACGTCCGCTTACCCGACACCCAACACTACAAGTCTCGGGCGTTTGAAGTGCAGCATGACGCGATGGAAGTAAATCGTAAAGGGTTGTTGAAAGGTGATATCCTATCTTGCTCACCCATTGCCCTCTCTGAGAAGAAAAAGCTAGTGAAAGATGGAGTATACGTAGTGGTGACGGAAGAAGATATTTTTGTGCGCCGTTATGACCATGCTGACGAGCAACTCTACTTTCGGGCGGATAACCCCAACTATGAGACCCTGCAAATTCAGCGGGAGAATATTTTAGAGCTTTGGAAAGTGATGGGATTCTTCAGTACCGTGCTGAAGCCCCCAATATTTCTGGAAGAGCGAGTAGCATTGTTGGAACGAAAGCTTAACGATTTAGAGCAGCGATTTATTTCTGATTGACAGAGTGATCCAAGTGTTTGGATGATGTAAATACCTTAGTAGAGGTCTATTTGGGTATATTCCATCGAAAGTAGTTCGTACCTAGTTCACATTCCCTTCTGTTCATTCTCGGGCAATAACTGTTCATTTTTGCACAGTATATGGTGTAAAAAAATCCCGTACTTATCTCAACCTATTCATAATCAACCAATTAATAATTTGGCATAACGGTTGGTGACCTTAGCTAAGTCTTCTCAATTTTTTACCAGCTGCCGTATGTCTTTGTTTGCAAGCACTCTGAATACCACCCGGAGAAACCTTCGCCACCAGTGGGGAAGTAGTTTGTTGAATGTTGTAGGACTCACTTTGGGTATTCTCTGTTCGGTGATCATTTTTCTGACTGTGCGCTACGAGTTTAGCTTTGATACGCATCACCAGAACAATGAGCAGATTTATAGAGTAACCAACAACTATTACTATCCCACGTTCACTATGTACGTAGGGCATACGCCCGATCCAATGGCGGAAGCTCTCCGGAATGATTTTCCGGAGTTTGAGCGGGTTGTCTCGATCCACACCTCCCAAAATCACTCTATTTCTATTGAAGATCAGCTGTTTGAGTCTGATATTCTTTTCTGCGATCCCGCGTTTATTCAGTTACTTGATTACTACAATGATGCTTCGCAGTGGATCATCGGTGACCCTACTGCCGCACTTAACGAGGTTAATCAGACGGTGCTTACCCAATCGCTTGCTGAGAAAGTATTTGGCGATGCAGAAGAAGCTCTCGGAAAAACGATTACCCTCAGCAATGGCACCAACGTAGAAGTAAGGGCAGTGATTCAAGACCCACCGCCCAATACCAACTATCCTTTTGAACAGTTAGTGTCTTACGCTACGTTTGATCGAGTTGCCAGCGAATCGTTCGGCAGTGTTAATAGTACAACTACTTTTGTTCAGCTTCCCCCGGAGGTGACGGCAGAAAGCTTACAACCCGCATTGGATCAGTTCAATGCCAAGTATATGGAAACTGCTTGGGGGGAAGACTTCGTATCTATGGCTCTTCAACCGCTGGCTGCTATTCACTTTGATGGACGATTTGGCGCGGACAACTACATGACCAGTACTACTTACCTGTGGACGCTCGGACTGATTGGCTTATTTATGATTGTAGTAGCGTGTATCAACTTCGTTAACCTTACAACTGCCAAAGCTATCACTCGAGCTAAGGAAGTAGGAGTGCGGAAGATTTTGGGAAGCACGAAAAAGCATATCATTGCTCAGTTTATGACCGAGTCGTTACTACTCGCTCTGTTTGCCGTAGGTTTCGGTATCGTACTTGCCCAACTGTCCTTTACCTACTTTAGCGAACTTACCAATCTGAATATCGGAAACGAATTTACATTCACTCCCGATCTGCTGGCATTTCTAGGAGGCTTGCTGCTCTTCATTACTGTAGCCATTGGAGTGTATCCGGCACTAGTGTTATCTAAATTTCAACCGCTTGATGTTATTCGTGCCCGAAAAGCAGCAAACTCCTTCAAAGGCTTATCGCTGCGTAGAGTGCTGATTACTTTTCAGCTAACCGCCTCTCAAGCTCTCGCTATTGGGGCTATTGTAATTGCTAGTCAGCTTGAACTTTTCCAAAATACAGATCTGGGTTTTGATCAGGAATCGATCCTTGTTGTAGACATCCACGGTAACGAACCAAGTGAAAAAGTAAAATCATTGAAAAATAGCGTGCAGCAGTTTCCCTTTGTTGAATTAGCTAGCTTGTCATCCAGTGCTCCTATGTCAGGCAATAGCAGTACAACCGGGCTTACTTCAGTAGATGCGGGAGTCGCAGAAGAAGAGCGGTTCAACGTAGAATATATTATGGTTGATAATGACTTTGTAGATGCTATGAACCTTGAGGTATTAGCGGGAAAAACCTCCATGACTACGCTTGACCAGGATACGGTGCGGGGTTACGTGGTGAATGAAACTCTGATCGAGCGACTGGCTTTCGCTAGCCCCGAGGAGGCACTCGGAAAAAGGATCACAATTCATGGGGTGGAATCTACCATTATCGGAGTAGTCAAAGATTTCCATACTCTCTCGCTGCACGAAGAGATCAAACCAGTAGCATTGATTTACGGTATTAGAGATTACTCGCTGTTGAGCATCAAATACCAAACGGCTAACCTTCAAGAAGCTGTTGCCCAATTAGAAACGGCCTGGCAAGGAGTATTTCCCGATAAAAACTTTGACTTCTACTTTCAGGATGAGCAAATGGGCGATATGTACGACAATGAAATCCGCTTCGCAAAGTTGATCAGGGTGTTTACCATAATTTCTATCGCCATTGCCTGCTTCGGTCTCATCGGTCTTTCGGCTTTCTCTTCGGTGAGAAGATTTAAAGAGATTGGAATCAGAAAAGTGTTAGGTGCCAGTGTTCCCCATCTTTTGTTTTTATTATCGCGAGAATTCTTGATTCTGGCCGGGGTTAGTCTCATTTTCAGCGTTCCTATTGCCTACTATTTAACAGCCGGTTGGTTGGCAGATTTTGCCTACCGTATTCATTTAACGTGGTGGATGGTAGGTATTGCCGGATTTATCACTATAACATTTACTTTGCTTACGGTTGGCCTTCAGAGTGCGCGAGCAGCCACGATGAACCCGGTAGAATCTCTACGCAGCGAGTAACAAAGCATCAGCAAATGATAATTTCCATTCTCTACTAATCAAGAGAAATCATCACTTTCCCGTAGCTCTGCCGCGACTCAATATACTCGTGCGCTCGGGGAAGCTCCGCAAAGGGAAATACTTTAGAGATAACCGGTTTGATGTTATGTTCTTTCACAAATTTAGTCAGCACCTGCCATTCCTGTTCTACTACTGCCTGGTGCTCAATTAGGTAACCAATGTGGGTGGCGAGCAGTCCAGTTGAGCGTTGAGCCATTTGTAGAATTTTAGCTTGAGGAATATTTTTCAGCAAGTGTGGCCAAGTGAGCGGATTACGTTTGCTCCAATTGAGCCCCGCCATACCGGCGATAACGAGCTTGCCAAATGGGTTAAGCAATTCGCGACTTTTGCGGAAGGTTTCACCACCGACTAGCTCCAGAACCACATCCACTCCCCCACCCGACTGAGCCTCTCGGATCACCGAGGCAAAATCCAGCTCTCGGTAATTGATAGGATGGTCCACTCCCAGCTCTTTCAGTAACTGTAACTTTTCGGGCTGACTGGCAGTACCAAATACTTTACAGCCCTGAGCTTTGGCAAGCTGCACCGCTGCCGTGCCCACTCCTCCGGCTGCGGCATTCACTAACACCGAATCAGATGGTTGCAAACGAGCCAGCTTCATCAGCCCAACCCAGGCAGTCATATAATTGACGATAAAGGCGGCGTTTTCTTCGGGAGAAAACTGCTCCAAAGCAGGTAACGCCATATAATCTTTCACGATCATTTTTTCGGCGTAGCTACCGAACTGCCCCCCGGCAATTACTTTCTCACCAATCTGCCGATTAACTCCTTCTCCTACTGCATCAATTTCCCCGTAAGCTTCCATCCCTAGCACGTAGGGTAGCTTTGGTGCCCAACGGTACTGCCCTCGTCGGGAAAGGATTTCGGCGTAGTTTATACCAATCCGCTTAACCTTTACCCGTACCTCTCCGGCTTTGGGAATTGGCTCGGGTATATCCTGTATTTTTAGGGATGAGGCGGATCCGTGTTTAGTGAGTAGGTAGGCTTTCAAATTAGTTAAATTTTAAAAATAACGGTGGTAAGTTTACATTTAGTCAATAGTAAATATGCAATTATAGATACGGGTGCGGCAAGTAAGAAAACTAGCAAAAGCCCGAAGGCGAAAGTTACAAGAAAACCGATGCCGAAAGGAGGCGTAGCCAAGTTTTCGCCAACTTGGGTGGTTAAACATGGCAAAGATACGCCAAGCTACCAACTCCAACTGATCGACCGTATACGAAGCGGGGTAAAAAAACATGAGTGGAAGCAACTCATCAGTAGCATAGGTTTGACAGAAAAAGAGCTCGAACTTATTTTACCCTCATCTATTAGCAGTATGCAAAAAAAGGAGGTCTATAATAAAGAGACTTCCGAAAGGATATACGAGTTAGCAAGACTCTACGGCCTTGGCTACGAAGTTTTTGATTCTAAAGAAGATTTTAAGATTTGGTTAATGACTCTTTCGCCCGCCCTAGAAAACAAAAAACCATTTGAGTTGCTGGACAGCATTTTTGGTTTTGAGATGGTTGGGAACGAGATTATACGAATCCAATACAATGTGTACAGTTGATGTACGTATACCGAGCTGCCAACCTGAAATATAACGATAGCACCCTGTTGGGTATTGGAGCCGAAAAAGTGGGTGGCCGATGGAATAAGGTGGGAACCAGAGCGGTTTATTGCTCCGAAAATGCTTCACTGGCTTTGTTAGAGTACTACGTACATTCGGCTAATAAAGCAACCTTGCCCAAAAGCATTCTCATTGCCAAGATTGAAATACCCGATGCATTTGAAATAGAAACGATCAAAGTCCTTCCTGAAAAGTGGAACCAATACCCCTACTCATCTGAAACTACGGAAATATTCACCCAGCGAGCAGCCAGTAGAGACTTTTTTGCTATCAAAGTACCATCTACCATTGTAGGGGTTGAGTACAACTTTATTCTTAATCCGCTTTACAAAGAATTTGGTAAGGTAGAAGTGGTAAATTTTACGGAGCTAGCTGCCGATTGATGCAAGATTGAAAAATGTATGATAATGACTCGGCTAAAAAACGTTGCCATCCCGCCGGGCGACCATGCTTTTTTAGCCTTTGTTACCTCTCGTTTTTTATTCTTTCTATATCCTTGCTGCTCAGTCCTGTGATACTTGCTATCATCTCAATCGAGAGTCCTGCATTAAGTGAATTTTGAACTATTTCTATGTTTCTTTTGTCTATTGCTTCTTCACGTGCCATGTCCAATGAGTTCTGCAAGTCTCTGTAGGATTTCAAACTTTCCTCATACGCTTCCGCCTCTTCCTTGCTGAACTTGGCTATCTCGGCCACTTCAAAGAGCCGCTCAAAGATATTTTCTCGTAACTCATCGGGTACTCTGTTCAACTTATTGAGGTTACGAATTACATACATCCACTTGTCAAATCGGGACTCCAGTAATTCAACAGGCTTGTTGAACTTGGGCATCTCCAAGTAGATGAAGGTCAGCTTGTCGTAAAAGATCTTGCAAGTCTCTATGTCCGTCAGTTTTACGTCATACCTGAACTTATCCAGCTCGTCCATTTCTGAATCAAACACAAAGTCCAGGATTGCTATGGTGTAAACCGCCTTTAACTCGAAGTTCCAGTCCGAACCTCGCTGTGCTTGTTCTCGTATCGGGAAAGTCGAGTAATAGACTGTCCTGTCCTTGAAAAACTTCTGTTTGGTCTTTTGCAGCTCCACGATGAACTTTTCGCCATCCTCGTTCTCGCAGTAGAGGTCAAAAACAGCTTTCCGGCCATCTTCACTATTTCCCAGCCTGTCACTTTTCAGGTAGGTCAGACCGATTATTTTTCCTTGTTCGTTTTTGAGTAGCTCGTTCAGAAAATCGAGTAGTAATTCCTTGTTCGGTTCCTCTCCGAAAAGTCGCTTAAAACCATAATCGGTGAACGGGTTGATGTATTTTTCTATGAACTCGGGCATATCGTCTCTTTTTGGCAAAGATAATCATTTGCCCAAATCGTTGCATGATGCAACTGGTGCATTTTTAGATAAGGGGTAACAAATCAGTAACGGCAACCTGTCTCCGTTACCCACAAATAACGGGGGAATAGCGACGACTACGTTCTGCTATTTCCAATATATCAACAATCTGACAGACCACCAATATCATTGAGTCAATCACTATACTTTCACGCTTCCTTCCCAAAATACTGGTAGTCAAAAATATGTCTTCACCGCAAATTCAAACTGGTCGATAAATATTCTTCTAAAAGCGGTGATATTATTTTGTTCGTAGAACACCAGCATCGCTTTTTTGTAATCAATAGAATCCACCGTTCGGAAGAATAGAGGGCAGTGCTGGTTGGCGATCAGAATGGCGTTACTGGTGATTCGAGCGGTTCGTATGTTGCCATCGGTAGTGGTACTATCTGGCTTTTTTGCTATTTCCCCTCGCCACCCGTATAGGTTTAAAGCATCTAAAAACTCACCCCGATAGGCCTTGTCAAGACAGAACAGTTCAAGCCGTTCATTCCCCTCCATTTGCCAGAGTAACTCAGCCCCAGCCTTGCTATCGTGTACATCGGCGGCAGTAATGGCCAGAGCAATAGGTAAGCCATGTTTATCCACGGCAATATGACGTTTTCGGCCATTGATAAGCTTGCTGCTGTCTACACCTTTGTCCTGGGAGACAAAAGGAACAGACTTTATACTCTGACTGTCAATAGCCGCTCTTGAAGGCTTCGGACAGTCTCCGTTTTTTCGCCGAAACGTGGCTACCAGAGCAGAAAGTACCTAATTCCAAACACCATTACGTTGCCATTGATAATAGTAGTATAGTATAACCGATAGATTAGGGTGATACTGACTATCTATGTTTCGCCACTGCGTCCCAGTCCGGCTCACATGGAATATGGCATTGACTACCATACGTAAACATGTTTTACGTTTTCTTCCCTTATCTACGATTGGTTGTATATATTTCCAGTCGGAATCGGTAAGGGCTGTTTGACGGTCTTGCATAATCTAGATGGTTTGGCCATCGTGGCGCGGTCAACTAAAGATTAGCCGATTCCTTCTTTTATGCAATTTTACCAGTTATTCAGTTTTTACTAACTCGAAACCTAAACATGTTCTTACATCATTCGCTCCTGGGATAAGTGTAGTATTTTTGAAGAATTTATAATTCTTATCAACCTCCCTTTACTTCCAACCTCCGCCCAAGCTTCGGTATAGTTCAATATTGGCCAGAATAATCTGTCTTTTTAGATCAGCCAAATCAAGCTCACTTTGTAGAGCATCTTCCTGAGCAGTAATCACCTCCAGATAATTAGCAAAGCCACTCTGAAAAAGTAGTGAAGCATCTTGCACTCCTTTAGTAGCCACAATAATTCGGCGGAAAGCAATACTATATTCTTCTTGCAGTTTTTCAATAGTAATCAAGGCATCAGAAACCTCCCGAACTGCTACCACTACATTATCCCTAAAATCCAGTTCGGCTAGTTCTCGTTCAGCTACGGCAATGTTGTAGTTAGCTTTTAGGCGTTTATTTTGAAAGATTGGCTGAAAAACAGCTCCGTTAAACATCGCAAATCCCGACCCCATGGGGTTTAAAAAGCTCTCGAATATAAAGGAATTTAACCCGGTGCTGGCATCCAGTACCAGAGAAGGGTAGCGCATGGCGTGGTTAATTCCTACCTGAGCGTTACTGGCAATTAACTGATATTCGGCGGCAGCAATATCCGGCCGGTTGCTGATAAGTTCTAAGGGCACTCCGGTAACGTACCGATCATCAAACGCCACATCTTCTAAATTTTGCTGAATATCTATGGGTTGAGGAAAACGACCCAATAACTGGTTCAAGCGGTTTTCCAGTAAGATGTACGAGCGTTCCAACTGGGGAATTAAAGATTCAGCCCGTAGCATCTGAGATTCTGTTTGTTGTATTGCCAGCGAGGTAGTTTCATCGGCCTGAAACTGCAATTTCACAATTTCTAGCGTGCTTCTTCCCAACTCTAAGTTTCGCTCCGCCACCGCAATCTGAGAATTAATCATTAGCATATTGTAGTAGGTAGAAGCCACCTCAGCTACAATGGCAGTCTGCACTGCCTTTTGAAACTCTTGGCTTTGCATAAAAGAGGCCTGAGCCGCTTCTTTCTGCCACCGTAGCTTGCCCCACAGATCAATTTCCCAACTGGCAAAGAGAGAAGTGGTGTAAGCTAGCCGTTCGGTGTAGAACGTTCCCGGTGGGTTTTCTCCGTGGTTACGCCTTGCCCGGTTGGAGCCAAAGTTATTAAAGTTTTCAGAGAAGTACTCTCTATTGACCCCAAAGGGAGAAAACCCCAGACTAGGATAAAAATTAGCTTTAGACTGCTGAAAAATCTGATCACCGATGCCAATTCGTTGGATCTCTCGTTGCAGATCGAAGTTATTAACCAGTGCAGAATCAATCAATGCGATTAATGTGGAATCTTCAAAATAATCCTGCCAGTTTACATCAGCCAAATGAGTCTGATTGACGGAGATAGAATCGGAATGAATACTGTTGCCGTAGTAACTTTCAATATCAATAATAGTAGGTCTGACGTAGCCCTCGCCCACTTTGCACCCAATGGCCGTTAATAAAATGAAGCCAATAGGGAGTAATTGCTTTATAAAATTCATGCGTATTAACTTGGTTGGGTAGTTTTTATGCTAAACCGCTCATCTAGTTTGAGAAATACAAAGGCTAGCACGGGTATGATAAGAATTCCGAGAAAAACCCCGGATAACATTCCGCCAGCCGTACCAATACTAACCGACTTGTTGCCAATGGCTGAAGAACCTTCGGAAAACATGAGCGGTATTAAACCAGCAGTAAAAGCTAGAGAAGTCATCACAATGGCGCGAAGGCGTAGCGCACTGGCATTGAGTACCGCATCTAATATTTGTTCACCAGCCTGTCGTTTCTGAGCAGCAAACTCCACAATCAGAATGGCATTTTTTGCCAGTAGGCCGATTAGCATAATGATACCTACCTGCACGTAGATATTATTATCAATTCCGGCCAGATTGATGAAGGCAAACACCCCGATAATTCCGGTAGGTAAAGAAAGCATTACGGCCATTGGCAGCCAGAAGCTCTCGTACTGAGCCGACAAAATAAAGTACACCAGCACAATACTGATAATAAAGACGATGATAGAATCCGAACCGGATTTTTTCTCCTCCAAGCTCATGCCCGTCCACTCAAAATTCAAGCTAGCGGGTAAGGTTTGTTCACTCAGTTCTTCAATTTTATTCATTACATCTCCGGTGCTAAAACCTTGAGCCGGAGTAATATTAATTCGGGCAGCATTGTACAGGTTATACCGAGTAATAGTTTCCGGACCAAACGATTCTTCCAGCTTCACAATGGTGTTTAGCGGCACCATCTCATTTACATTGTTCTTCACAAAGATGGAGTTGAATGCCTCCGGGCTTTCGCGGTAGGAAATGTCAGATTGCATGAACACTCCGTACTGCCGGGTGAACCGATTAAAGTCCCCCACCCTGGTCTGCCCAAAATTAGACTGTACCGTAAACATCATATCTTTCACGCTTACCCCCAGCGCCTTGGCTTTTTTGTAATCGATATTCAGAGAATACTGCGGAAAATTAGTATTGTAGGACGTAAAGGCATTGTCTATTTCTGATTGCTGAATAAGCTCAGCAATAAACTCATTCACCAAATTTCCGAATTCACTTAGGTCGCCATCCGAACGGTCTTGCAACATGATCTGTACTCCGTCAAAGTCTCCAAACCCCTGCACGGTAGGCCGAGGGTACATATTAATTCCCTTTACCTCATTAATCACCATCAGTTTACTCATCAAGTGCTTAATGAGTTCGTTCATATCTTCTATTTCCCCTCGCTCATCAATATCTTTTAGCAGTACGTACCCCAAACCGGACGATGGACTTTCCGAACCACTCACAATATCGTAGCCAGAAACGGTATTTACTCCCGCCACCGCAGATTCCATCTGGAGAATAGAATCGGCCTGCACCAGCGCTTCATTGGTTCGGTGAAGAGAAGCCCCTTCGGGCATTTTCATGGTGAATATCAAGAAGTTATCATCTTCGGTAGGAATAAACGCTTGGGGAGTGCGGTTGGCTAAGAACACTGTAACTACGACAATGCCCAGCAGAGAAACTAGGCTTATCCACCGGTACTGGATGGCCAGCCGTGCCAGATTAACGTACTTCTTCGTAAACCGATCAAAGAGCGTGTCAAACTTCTTCAATCCTCGGTTACCCAGGTCTTTAGCTTTCTGTACCCTTTCTGACTTTTGTATTTTGCCCACCACTCCACTGTCGGTACTTTCAGTTACCAGTTTGCTTTCTTGCCCTCGTTTTTTGTACAGCAACATGAACAGTACTGGCCCCAGCGTAAGTGCCACCACTGCCGAGATAACTACCGCAATGATAATGGTATAGGCGAATTCCTGATAAAAAATACCCACCGGCCCTTGCAAAAAGCCCACCGGAAGGAATACCGCGGCAATCACCATTGTGATAGAAACAATAGCACTGGTAATTTCTGATAGGGCATCAAACACCGCCTCCCGGGCACTCATACTATGGTGTTGCATCTTTTCAAAGATAGCTTCTACCACCACAATCGCATTATCTACTACAATTCCGATAGAGAGTACAATGGAAAACATACTGAGTACATTCATGGACACCCCAATCAGGGATAGAAAGAAGAACGTACCTACCAGAGAAACCGGAATGGTGATAGCAGTAATGAAGGTGGCCTTAAAATCTTGTAAGAAAATGAATACTACTAAAAACACGAGTATAAATGCCTCAATCAGCGTTTGCTTCACGTGACCCATTGACTCATCAATCTGATCTCGCACACTGTAGGTGATCTCGTAACTGATGCCCTCTGGAAAAATCTTGGCCTGCTCTTCCAGAATCTCCCGTACGTTTTTATCGATCTCTACCGCATTGGCTCCACTTTGCTGAACCACATCAATCGTTACCGAAGGGCGGCTATCCAGACGGTTCTGACTGGTGTAGTTGGAAGCTCCAAACTCAATACGGGCCACGTCTCGCAGATGCAATTGCAGCCCATCTTTTTCCGACTTAATAACAATGTTTTCGTATTCTTCTGGCTCAGAAAATCGCCCGGTGTGCTTCAGGGCAATCTCAAATACTTCGTCAGAATTTTCCCCAAATTTACCAGGAGCAGCCTCAAAACTCTGATCTCGGATTTGCTGGTAAACATCGCGAGGGGTAAGACCGTACAAAGCTAGTCGCTCCGGGTTTAGCCAAATTCGCATGGCATAGTCGCGAGAACGGAGAATAGCCGCTTCGGCCAAGCCGGGCACCCTCTTTAGCTCTCGCCTTACGTTCATCCGGGTGTAGGCGTTTAAGAAGGTTTCGTCGTAGGGCGAGTCTTCTTCTTCAGCGAAAATATTGATCGTCATTAAGGTACCCTTCATTCGCTTGAGTACCGTAATGCCCGATTCTACTACTTCTGGCGGAATTTGCTGCACTACCTTAGAGATACGGTTCTGAATGTCCACCGCTGCCAGGTCAGGGTCCGTGCCCGGTTCAAAATATACGGAAACTCGTCCACTACCCGAGTTGGTAGCAGTAGAACGAGCGTAGGTCATATTCTCGGTTCCGTTGATCGACTCCTCAATGGGCAGCAGCACCGACTTGGCTACTGTTTCGGCATTACCGCCCGGGTAATAGACTTGCACACTCACACTTGGCGGGGCTATTTCTGGAAATCGCTCTACGGGAAGCTGAAAAATACTGGCGGTACCGGCTAGCACCAAAACTATTGATATTACTAATGTTAATACTGGCCGATCAATTATCTTTTCTAACATAGTATTCTATAACTTATTCACAATATCAAATATTTACTGTTGTCCTTTCCAACCCAAACCTACGGTATGTTTACTATCAGGCAATTGATTTTCTGCTACCCAGCACCTACTCAGTTTAGAATAGATCGTTGGGTGAGAGCCAACCAGGTGGTTGCGCCACGAAAGCTGAGATGAAAAATGGACGGGTAAAGAGGAAGAGAAATTAGTAAAAGCCAGCAAAAGAAAAACGACTAACTTATTGGCATTTTCGCCCTCAAACCAAAGCATAGCGAGAAATTGCTCTACTCTCCATTCAAAGCGGGTAGCCAGGATAGTAGGAATCATTTTAGTTGAACTATAGCGGCAACAATAAGCATCAATGGGCAAGTAAGCTCCTTCACTAAAATAGCAATTGGATACCACTAAGTTAGAAAACTTCTAGACAGCTTTGCTACTATCCAGAAGTCTTTATCTTTTACTACTATTTCTAAGACAAACTACGAAGTTACCAACTACTGCATTGTGGTGGTAGAGTTATCCACTACCAGCTGACCGGGGCGCATTGGATTTACCTTCACTCCGTTCGCCAGTTTATTAATGCCCGAAACCACAATTCTGTCATTAGGATTAAGCACTTCATCGCTTACAATATACTGTTTCCCCGTTCTTCCTTCAATCTTTATCTCTCTTCTCACTACTGTACTATCTTCTTCCTGAAACTGAAAAACAAACCGCTTATCTTGAATAGAAGCCGTGGCACCCTGAGGCACTAAAATAGCGTTAGGGTATATCTGTTCCATGATAATCTTACCGGTGCTTCCGGATCGTAGCAGCGTATCAGGATTGTCAAATTTAGCCCGTAGATTGATTGAGCCGGTCGACTTATCAATCTGGCCGGAGTTCGCATCAATAACCCCTCGCTTAACGTATTCCGAACCGTCAGATAGAACCAACTTCACTTGGCTATTCATCTTTTTGGAAGTAGAATCTCCTTTCATCCTCTCGTAATACAGATAGTCAGCCTCACTCATTGAGAAGTAAACGTAGACATCCTCTACGTTAGACAGTACGGTTAAAGGATCTCCATCAGTTTTCTTTACTAGGTTTCCAATAGATTTAGGAATTCTCCCAATAAAGCCACTTACGGGAGCTTTAATAGTCGTGAATGCCAAATTAATCCGCATGTTAGCTGCTACTGCTTGGGCACGATCCAGAGAGGATTGAGCTACCTCGTAATCGGCTAAAGCTGTTTCCATTCTTACCTTAGAAATAACTTCATTATCGATCAGTGGCTTAATACGATCAATCTCGGTCTTGGCTTTTCGAAGCTTAGCACGTTCTACTTTAACGTTGGCCATCGCATTTTTAAGATCCTCCTGGTAGGGCTGACTATTAATCTTGAACAGTGGCTGTCCCTTCTTAACAAAAACCCCTTCATCAACATAGATTTCCTCCAGTATTCCATCTACCTGAGGGCGAATGGCTACATTTTCTACTCCTTCAATAGAACCTAAGTACTGAAATGATTTTGCGGCTCGTTCTTCCTGAAGCGTCATTACCGGTAAGGGTAATCCTTCATCTTTAGGTTCAGCTTTCTTGCAGCTGAACATTAAGGAAAAAAGTATGACGGCAATAGCCGATCGGTAAAACTCTCTTACGTTTACTGGGTAGTATTGATATTTCATCATTAACTTCAATAGTTTCTCGGGGTTCCGCATATCAATAACTGTACTTTTATTCGTAATGATAAGCTGTTTTGGCTCTAATTGCCTAAATTTCAGCAACATATGCTACTCAATTTTTTGTACACTTCAGGCATTCTACTCTCTAGTACCGAGACAAACTGTAGAATGTTTTACCACACCTTAAACAGAATGTAGAATAATTCTTCAGTTTGGTGACCAATTACCCAAATTGTCACTAAACTTTTCTAATAAAGAAATGTAATATATAGCTAATATAAATACGGTAGCAGATTAGCAGTAACCGGAAAGAATACACGCAGTGAGCTTCCCTGAGCAAGTAATTCTCATAAAAATGCAATTTAGGACACACCACTTACGCTAGCTTCGCTCACCATCACCAGCCTAAGAATTAACTCTCTGTATGATTTATTGATACGTAGTCTTCTATGTAAATAGAATATAGCAAAAGGCCAATAGGTAAGTTTTACCCACAGTTTCACCGATAAACCGACCCACGGGCAAACCAACCTTACGGCTTGAAGGCCGCTTCTGAATAGGGTTTCTTTACAGAAGGAGCTACTGTCCGGATGTTTCGGTAGGTTCACTCAAACCGAGGGCTTCAATTATTAGCGGGGTCACGTTAGATTCTTCAGGATTTTGGGTGTAGACTAACATAGCCTGCCCGTTGACACTCGCCGGAAAGATGTGGGTGTAGCCATTAAGCTGAGCTACCGAGTCAATTGTTTGTTGCACTTTTTGCCGTAAGGGGCTCATGGCTTGCATCACCTTAAATTGCATTTGCTGTTGGGCCGTTTCTTGTTCACTTAAAATATCTTGCTGCAATTCCTGGAGTTCTTGCTCCCGGACTGCCCGCACTGTATCGCTTAAGTTAGCGGCTTCCTGCTGTAATTGAGCAGCCTGTAGCTCTAGCCCCTGCCGCATGGCGGTAAGCTTATTATTGAGCTTTCGTTCAAAAGCAGCTACATCTTGGCGAGCTGCTTTGGCTTCGGGCAATAGCCCCAATACGTATTCTGATTGAACAAATCCGATTTTAAGCCCCTGAGCAAAGGTAGTTGCTGTGCTTAAAGTAGTAACTGAAAGTAAAGTAAGGAATATCTTTTTCATCGGTAGTAGTCCCGTTAGATTGTAATTAAGTGCAAAATAAACCTCGAAAATAGCTAAAACCCAATGATTCCCCTAACATAACTAGAAAGATTTAACAAGAGTTAACGCTTCAATTGAAAATTGACAATGGAAAGGTGAAAAGTAATAGACAGCGATTTGCCTATGAAACTATTAATTGTCCACTGTCAATTTCTTGTTAATTAGGAGAGTTGACCGCCTACTTTTTGTAGTAGTTTTTTGGTGAGCATAACGCCGTCATTTTTGTTTATCTCCTCAAGTTTACCTCCAAACTCAATACCAACGTAGCCCGTAAAATCAGCTTCTTTCACAATAGCCATCAGTTGTTCGTAGTCCATATTTACTTCTTTTCCCCGGCTATTAAACTCAACCGTTTTGGCACTCACTCCTTTAGCGTAGGGCATCAGCTCCTTTACTAATTGATAGCGATCGTAATCTTCGTTCTTAGCGATCTTGGTATTCCCAAAGTCTGGCAATGTGCCTACGTTGTCACGATTAGCTTTTTCCATTACCATCGCCAACCACTTACCATTGGAAGAATAGTTGCCATGATTTTCTACCATAATATTCATGTCCGCTGCTTTGCCATAATCAGCCAGACGAACTAGCGTATCTACAAATAGATCAGCGGCCTCTTCGGGTGATTTACCTTCGTAGCCATTAGCATTAATTCTTACCCCGTGACAGCCTAAGGTGTGGGCAGCATCAATCCATTCGTAGTGCTTTTCTGCCGATTTTATTCTTTCTGACTCAGCCGGACTGGCCGTAGGATACTCCCACAAGTCTAACATAATTAGCACATTGGTTACACCTAAATCATCAGCACGTTGTTTAAGCTCTTTTAAGTACACCTGATCTTTCACTTTGTCAATAAAAAACTGATTTACGTACTCAACCGCATCAATGCCGTAGAACTCTTTGGCTACGCGAGGAAAGTCCAGATTGGTGATAGCTCCCTTACGAATAGGCTGGCGCAGCGACCATTCGGCCAACGACATTTTAAAAAATAAGGGTGATGATTTTAACAGACTGGGTAGTGCCCACGCACCCAGTGAGGCCTGAGCAGTAGTAGATAAGAACTTGCGACGTTGCATTACAAACTAGGATGTGTAAATGTGAAAAATATTGCTATTAGAACCGTCAAGATACGGATTATTTTCTACACACCTTTTTAAAAAAGAAAGTGCGAAAAAGCAGGGAAGCACTTTTGCTACCAATATTGCGGTTAGCCAGGAAAGAGTAGCGCATCTACAACCCTCAGCCATACCGAATTACGTATGAATAACTACTTGCTGCAAGGCTGATTATCATCGCAATAACTGGCTGAAAAATTACAAGAATCTTTTACCTGATAGTCCACCGGAACACCTCGTCGATCCGTCTCCAGATGTAAACATTCTTCTAGTAGTTGCTTCAGTTTCTGCCGTCCGCGCTGAATACGCGACTTCGTTCCTGACAAAGACAAATTTAGTCGTTGCGCTATTTCTCGCTGAGGAATTCCATCTAAATCGCTCATTTTAAGGGGAACTGCGTACTTCTGGGGCAAGCAGTTAATTAGCTCCGGGATAAATGAAGAAATATCGAGTTCCGCCTCCAGTTCTTCCGAAACCCCTTCCGCTACCTCCGGCGAGAAATCAGTTAGTTTGGACTGCTCGCGAAAATAATCATACACCGTGCGCTTGGTTACTTGGTACAGCCACGCTCGCATATTATTTACCGAATCTAGTGACTCGCAGTTTCGGTAGAGCTTTACCAATACATCGCTTACTACTGCCTCACTCTGGGCAGTGTCGTGGAGGCGACGGTTTACAAATTGAACCAGTTCCGCACGGTACTGCTCAAACAAAGGAAACACCCGCTGGCAGGTGTCTCGTTCGGCGTACTTAGTTAAGTCGTTTTTCATTAGTTTGCACAGCAAGTACCATTATGGCGATTTAACGATGCTACCGGAGCTCGGTTAACATGAGAAGCACCGTGGGTTTGAAAAATTTCCCAGGGAATGCCCTGCGGATCGGCAATCCAGGATTTGGTGGAATGCGCGTAGCAACACACTGTTTCCCCCTCCTTAAATTGCTCACCTTTTATCTGATCGAGACGATTAAATAATTCATTTCGCTCCTTCTCAGTCTCTACCTGAATACCCAAATGCTCAACTCCCCCTTCATTACTACTCAGGTTGATTGAAAAATTTACGAGCGGATCGTCCAGCATCCACTTGGCATAATCTGGTTTAAGAACCGTAGGCTTGCTGGCGAATAAACCTTCGTAGAAGGCTACGGATGCTGCTAAATCTTGCACTTTCACGTTGATGTGTAATCTTTTCATCGTAGATAATTTTAGAATGAATAGTGAATTCACCTAGGTGACGAAGAAGCTAACGAAAAGACGCAAGATTTTTTATTTTTCTTCGCTAAGGAGCTGAAAAGTTTGCTGAGCAATAGCTAGTTCTTCATTAGTAGGTACTACTAGAATTTTAATTTTACTATCCTCCGCTTGTAATTCTTGAATGCCACTAACCGATTGATTGTTTTTAGAAGAATCCAATTGAATTCCCAACGCCTCCAGGCCTTCCAAACTTTTCTCTCGAACAAAAGGACTGTTCTCTCCTACTCCAGCAGTAAACACCAAAGCGTCAGCACTACCTAAAACAGCCAAGTAAGCTCCTACGTATTTCTTAATCCGGTAGCAATACATCTCCAGGGCTAGCTTCGCGGGTTTATCCTCTTGCTCCTGCTTCCGGAGTACTTCCCGTAAGTCATTTTCTCCGGTAATTCCCTTCAACCCACTCTCGTGGTTTAGCAGGTGATCGATCTCGGCGGGCGACATTTCTGCCTGCTCACTCAGAAAAAACGGGATTGCTGGGTCAATATCCCCACTGCGGGTTCCCATCATTAATCCGGCCAGCGGACTTAAGCCCATTGAAGTGTCCGTACTTTTCCCATTTTTTACCGCCGTCATGCTGCACCCATTTCCCAGATGAATTGTAATCAGATTTACCGAGTCAAGTGGCTTCCCTAAGAAGCTAGCTGCTTGCTGGGTTACGTACTGATGGGAAGTGCCGTGCATTCCGTATACCCGGATACCATGCTCTTGATACAGGCGATTCGGAACCGGATAACGGTACGTATACGGAGGTATCGTACTATGGAAAGCCGTATCGAAGATAGCCACTTGGTTAGCTTGAGGAAAAATTTGTTGAGATACTCGAATACCTTCAGCATTAGGCGGATTATGAAGGGGTGCCAAAACTGCTAACTCGTCAATTTTTCGCAGAACCTCGTCGGTAATTAACTGGGTATCGCTGTATGCTTCTCCACCGTGCACTACCCGGTGGCCTATTGCAGATAGTTCTTGATTAATCAATACTTTATCAGCCAAGAAGTCGGCAATAATTTTTAAGCCGGCGCTATGATCAGATACCAACTGAGTGTGCTTCGTCTCATTAGAGGAGACTCGCAGAGTTACAAGGGCATTTTCTTCACCAATCTTTTCTATTAATCCTAAAGAAATTTCTTGCTCCTCCGGCATTTTGAATAGACTAAACTTTATTGAGGAACTCCCCGAATTTAATACTAATACATTCATTTTCAGCGATTATGGATTCATAAATTGCCACACAACAGTAAAAAAGTAAAACCTAACCATGACAATAATTCCCCACTCTGTTGTAGATATTGCCCATTGTAATGGACAGAATTTATCATTTACTGCTAGGTTCCATTCATTTCAAATTGGCACAGTTTTCCCACGACGGGAAGTGAATTATTCATTTTTTAATCAAAACTAGCTAAAAATGAGAAAGATACTATTAACTGTAGGACTATCAACGGCCGTAATTTTTGGAGTACAGGCCCAAGAAGCTCCTACCAAAACTAAGAAGAAACAGCAGTCCTCCCAAGAAGAAGTTATTGAAGCACGTAGTAACATCAGCGAAGAGACTTACGAGTCGGAAGATAATGTGCAACGCACTAGTGCCGAGACTCGCTTCAGTGGAAGTGATATGGCTCAAATCAACAACGCTGACGTACCTCAAGAGGTGATGGATAGCTTTAAAAACAGCGATTTTAGCCAAGGTACCATTGAACGAGCTTACGAAATTGATGGTGCTGCCCTACCTCAGATTTTAGAATCTCGAGCAAACTTATCGATGTACCCGGGAGAGCAGCTACCCGATAAACTATACATTTTGCATGTGAGTACTGATGAAGGAAAGGGTATACTTTATATTGGTGACGACGGTGAGTCTATTGCTGAAGAAGAAATTACAACCGATGAATCGGTAAACTTTTTCGGTGAAGCTGAAAAAAAAGCAGAACAGACCACTAATGAAACCGAGGAAACAGTAGAAAACGCTGCTGAGAAAACCGAAAATACGGTAGAAGCTGCCACTTATGAAACTGAAAAGGCGGTGGAAAATGCTGGTGAAGAAATAGAAAAAACAGTAAACGAAACCGAGAATTCAGCAGAAAGTGCTGGCGAGGAAATGGAAGGAACTGCTTATAAAACCGAAGAAGCAGTTAACAATGCTACCTCTGAAGCTAGAGAAGAGCTAAATGAAGCTGATGTAGAACAATCAGCTGAGAATATTGCGCGCGAAACTGAAGAAACAGTAGAGAGCGCTGCTTACGAGGTCGAGGAGACAACTGAAAATGCTGCTAGAAACACAGAGGCTGAGGTAGAAAATGCAGCATACGAAGCGGAAGAGGCTACTGAAAATGTAGCTAGCGAAACCGAGGAGGCAATGCGGAATGCTACCGAAACAGCGGAAGAGACAACCGAAAATGCAGCTCAAGAGGCAGGAGAAGTAATGGAGCCAGCCACTTACGAAGCTGAAAAAGTTGCTAATGAGACAGAAAACAATATAGAAGCAATTACTAACGAAACAGGTAATGACGTAGAGAAAGCAGCTACCAAAACTGAAGAATCGGTAGAAAGTGCTGCTACTGAAACTAAGCAAGAAGTAAATGAAGCAACTCCGGCAGTAAACGAGGAAACTACCGAAATGAGCGAGGCAGCCGAATACAGAACCAGTGAGGCGGCTGAATCAGTAGAAGAAACCGTTGAGCAGGCCGAAGAGAATGTAGAAGATGCGGTTGAAAGAACCGACGAAGTAATTGAAGAGTCCGTTGAGCAAACCCAAGATATAACCGAAGAGACAGCAGAAGCGGTTGATGGTAATGCTTATTCTCAAGAAGTAACTATGAACAATGGACGTGATGAGATCAAAGATCCATCGGTATCATTCGGTTCTAAGAACATGACCGAAGTAGGTGAAGCTAGTCTTCCTCAGTTAGTAAAAGATGCATTCAGCAATAGCGATTTTAGCCAAGGTACCATTGAACGAGCTTACAAAATGGATGGTGCCGTTGTCAGTCAAATTTTAGACGATAGAGCGAACTTAACAATATACGCTGGAGAGCAAATTCCTGAAGCTTTGTATCAGTTACAGGTATCTACCGATGAAGGTACTGGCATAGTATACATTGCTGACGATGGCGAAATTATCGCTTCTGAAAACTTATAATATCGAACCAGATAGTAATCCGAAAAGCTCTGGCTAATAGTCAGGGCTTTTTTTGTTTACTCGGTAATATTCTGTGCCTGAATAGCGGTGATTACTACGGTGTTAACAATATCAGTCACCGTGCAACCTCGGCTAAGATCGTTTACTGGCTTTCGTAACCCTTGCAGTATTGGCCCGATAGCTACGGCTCCGGTTTCTCGCTGAACTGCTTTGTAGGTATTGTTTCCTGTATTCAAATCGGGAAAAATCAGTACGGTGGCGTAGCCAGCTACTTCCGAACCCGGAATTTTCTTGATGCCTACTTCTTTATCCACAGCAGCATCGTACTGGATGGGCCCCTCAATTTTTAGATCAGTCATTCGCTCCTTTACAATTTCGGTGGCTTGCCGCACCCGATCTACATCTTCGCCTTGCCCCGAAGCTCCCGATGAGTACGATAGCATGGCAATTTTAGGCTCAATGCCAAACGCCTCACTGGTTTGCGCCGATGAAATAGCGATCTCCGCCAGTTCCTCAGCATTAGGATTGGGATTGATAGCACAATCGCCGTACACCAGCACCCGGTCGGGCAGTGCCATAAAAAATACGGACGACACGAGCGAAACATTCGGCTTGGTTTTGATAAGCTGTAAAGCCGGGCGAATAGTATGCTGAGTAGTATGCGCGGCTCCGGAGACCATGCCATCGGCTAGTCCTTCCAGCACCATCATAGTACCAAAATAAGACACATCAACTACGGTATCTCGCGCCATATCCAGATTTGCTCCTTTATGCTGACGTAGCTCCACAAACCGCTCGGCAAATTTTTCCGCTTGCGGCGTTTTTGCAGGGTCAATGATACTGACGTGTTCGGTATCAATTCTCAACCCCAGCTTGCCAATATTATTTTTGATAGCCTCCACATTCCCTAAGATGGTTAGGTTAACGATATTTTGCTCCAGTAGAATTTCGGCAGCCCGCAGTACTCGTTCATCATCACCTTCCGGTAGCACAATATGCTTTTTCTCTGATTTAGCTCGTTTCACCAGATTATACTGAAACATGCGAGGGGTCATGCCTCGCTGTTGCACATTACTTACCTTCTCCTGAAGTACTGTAGTATCAATATATTTTTCAAACAGTCGCTTACTCAGCAATATTTTCGTTTCATTTTCAGGAGTGATGCTCGAGGTTATTTTTCCTATTTGGGCAACAGTATTGTAGGTATTTTCTTCCACCGACAGAATGGGTACAATGTCAGTAATACCATCCAGTACCCGCGAAATTGACTCTTCGGGAGTAAATTTAGTCGTCAGCAGAATACCGGCAATATCTGGGTAGTTTTTAGATTGATGCGCTTGCAGTACGCTTAAAATAATATCAGCTCGGTCGCCCGGCGTAATTACCAAGCACTGATCGGTAAGATACGGTAAATAGTGCTGTAGTTGCGTAGCTGCCACTGAGTAGCGGTAGGCTTGCCTATCAAGCTGTTCGCCCCCGTATAGCACTTGAGCCTGTAAATGATTTTTAATTTCTCCTAATGTTGGGCTTTGCAAAGTAGCATTACCCGGAATTACGCCCAGTACAGTTTCTTTTTTCGAAATTCGGTTGCGAAGACTCAACAGCAGCTCGTGAGCTAAATCGGGCTGGGTACGATTGATAATGACCGACACTACTTCGCACTCATTTTCTACGAATGAATCGTAGGTAATCTGTACTGGGCTTAGAATATCCTCAATAGATGAGGATTGATCGCCTCGGGCGAGCAGTAGCACCGGACAGCCCAGATTTTTGGCAAAATCTACGTTAATATTAAAGTCCAGCGTCGCGTTTTCATCAGTAAAATCACTCCCCTCACACAACACAAAATCATACTTTTGCTCCAGGGCTTTAAACTTTTCAATCACGCGGTCTAACACCTGATCGTACTTGCCCTCAAGAATGAGCTCCCGAGCTTCACGACGGTGATAGCCGTAGGATTCTTCGTACGACTGCTTGAGCTGAAAGTGCTCCAGCAGCAGGTGAATATTTTTGTCTTGCTGCCCGGAGTTTCCGCTGATTAGTGGGCGGAAAATACCCACTCTTTCGGTCTTGCGGAGGATCATTTCTAGCATACCCAGGCATACCAAGGACTTACCGGTATGTGCCTCGGTAGTGGTCACGTATAAAGAACTCGCCATCAGAATCTTTGTGGTTTAGCTTAAAAGACTGGCAAGTTACAGGTTTTTTAGTCATTAGTCCACAGTTAATAGTCGACAGTCCACAGTTAGTAGACTACAGTTTATACTTTACAAATCTAAACTGTGGACTATGGACTGTCGACCGTAGACTACCTCTACGTTTTTTGCTTTTTCTTTTCGGCTGCGGGGAATAAAATATTGTTGAGAATGAGCCGATAGCCCGGTGAATTAGGGTGCAGTCGTAAGTCGGTGGGTTGCTCGCCGATGTTGTGCTGGTAATCTTCCGGATCGTGTCCGCCATAAAAAGTCCAGAACCCTCGTCCGTACTCACCGTGAATATATTTGGCTTCGTGGGCTTCACGGTTTTCACCCAACACAATTACGTTCGGGCGAAGATGCTCTTTGCGGAAAGCAGTGGTAGCCCCTAAAAACCCTTTCACCGTGGTTTCATGGTTTTGCGTAAGCATGGTAGGAATAGGATCCCACTTGGCTGAGAACTCAAAGAGAGAAAAATAATCTCGCTCCCTTGGTATAGGACGAGTACTTAAATTAATGTCGATAGATGAAAACTCAATCTCCCAAGGATTGGTAACTACTAAAAAATCTACGAAAGCAAAAGTGTTTTGAAAATCAAGCTTTTGGTTGACCGAGCGATCGGCCGGATCACCATCGTACACTGCCGCGGCCATATCGGTTTCGGCGGTGGCTAGTGCAATATCGTAGGTATCGGTGGCCGAGCACATGGCAAACATATACCCGCCTTTTACTACAAACTTTTGAATTTTCTCAGCAACGGCTCGTTTCAGGTCAGAAACTTTGGTAAAGCCATGCTTATTGGCAATATCCTCACACTCCTGTCGCTGAGCTTGGTACCAAGGATGCATATGAAAAGCCATATGAAATTTACCATATTGCCCAGTGAAATCTTCGTGGTGCAAGTGGAGCCAATCATACTGACTCAAATCTCCGTTCAGTACTTCTTCGTCGTACAGTTCTTGGTAGGGTATCTCGGCATACTTCAGAGCCAGTACCACCGCATCATCCCAGGGACTTTCACTCCGGGGCGTATACACGGCAATCTTTGGAAACTGTTCCAGTCGCATCAAATCCTGATTAGAAGCCGGACTAGCAATTACTGCCGACATTTGATCGGCTTGAGTATCTGAAATTACTTCGTAGGTGATACCCCGAACAATTGCTTCATTCTCTATTGTACTATTATATTCGCACAGAAATGAGCCACCTCGGTAGTTGAGGAGCCAGTCAACCGGAACTTGCTGCTGCAAAATCCAGTACGTCAATCCATAAGCTTTCAGGTGATTGGCCTGCGTTCCATCCATCGGAATGTATAGCTTAGAAGCCGAGGCCCAAGAAGAAAGAAATAGCAACGCTATTGCCAGAAATCTCATCGTAAATAGGTTAGGTAGACATGTAAGATACGATGATTTGGGGAAATTAGCAACCTTGGTCTACTGCCCCAGCAGTATCCACTGCACCCCTATACCGAATGTAATTGCCTTATAATCAAACGATAAAGACCCTTCCTCCACTGTTTCTTGAATGAAATCCGGATTCAGCTGATAACTGTTTTTCATCCAGCTCCCTTCTATCAGTAACAGTGCTTTTTCACCTAGCGGAAACTTTACCTGTCCACCTAGTGAGTATAGCGACCGATTTTGAAAAATCTCGTTGTAAGTAAGCTCCTCATTCAAGTTTACTCCAATATTGGTTACGAAAACTTCATCTGACCGAAAGCGGTAAGTGCCGTAGCGGATAACCGGAGCTAAGTAGATGTTATTGTATACTCGGAAATCATACGATAGTTCGGCACCATATATAATACGGCGACGGGGCCAGTTGCCAAAACCGTAGTCAATTGATCGAACTCCACCCTCAAATGTGTAGCGTTCGGTTTGGCCGATTTGATTACCCTCCGTTTGGATGAAACCTCCAACGTTTAAATTGTACAGTGCGTACGTTAGGCTCACCCCAAACTGACTAATTGCATCTAAAGATGCAGCGATCTCGCGGGAGAGCGATGGGGTTTGATAGGTAATAGTATGATCGCCTTGACCAAAATTTGCCCGCAGTTGCAGAGACAATCTCCCGTGGCGGTTCAACATGGGGTAATAGAAGTTGTTAACTACCGATGACTTGCCTACTTTAATTCCGTAGCGAGCCAGAAAAGCGGGCATAAGTGCCAAATCATACATATAAAACGAGCGTACGTCCGCATCAGTTTCCCGCCTTATCTCAACTTTTTTGATCCCTTGTTTTGTCTTAAAAACGTAGGGTCGCCCCTCATCAGCAAAGGAATAGTCATTGTCTGAGTCAAAGTGGTAGGCCAGTTTTGCCCCCTGGTTCTCAATAACGGCAACATTAATAATATAGTCATCAACCTCAGAATTGCTCGACGGAACGGCTACCATCATTATCAGCGTATCCTGAGCCAAGGGCATCTCCGGAAGCTGAATGGTCATGGTGTAATCCTCAAAAACATCTGAATTGAGGCGAGCCTGATTGATCGCTTGAGTAGACAGTGTATCACTCTGATATTTGAACACTGCGGTAGGTAACGACCCGATACTATTTTGCTCTTCTAGCTCCTGATTATTCTCCAGGTACTGCTGGAAATGAGTAATATCTATTCGGTTAGCATTATTATCATAGATAGGTAGTTCCTGAGCCCATAAAGGTGCTACTGAGCTAAACAATAGTAAGGTGGTTAGCCAGGTTGTGTATACTTGCTTCATAAGAAATTTTAGCTGGTTGGTTCTTGAGTCAACTTCCCATTGACCAGCCAAAGATACGAAGCAGATTTTCATTCTTCAACGCATCGGGTAACCCATTTTGGGGGAAATTTTGGTGAAAAACAGGACAGACGAAACATTTTATCGCTAGAGTACTACCGATATTGGCCGGAAATCCATCGTAGCTGGATACGGCCCATTGTGTACCATAGCGTGGCAAACCTCTACTCCGGTAAGAAATCCATTGACCAGCAATCGCCCGCAACTTTCCGTTCCAATATGGCAATCAGATCGGCATACTCGGTCAGATCATTTTCAGTGGCGTGCAGCGTAGTAGTGCTGAACTCATAAACCGTGTTTTTCTACGAAGACAGTCTATTCGGCATCGGTCACCCCAACCAACTCCTCCAATGATCTAGAATCGGTACACTTAAGTCTTACCCAAAAAAGTTCTACCCAGATCGCTTCGGTTCCAGATGCAATGACTTCTTCTAACGATACCTACGCTCAGCGAGCGGTGGGGTACGTAAAGTTAGTGAACCAAATTGGTAGCTACTTTAACTACTTTCAGCCACCTACGGGGGCGACTAGATCTTCTCAACCTATTACGGTGGCCAACGGTAGAATTGAGGCTACTCAGAAACAATATCTAACGTATACCTGGACTGACCAGCAGACCACAATTGCTTACCAAATATCTGAAGAAGGTGATAAATACGTATGGGAAATTTTCTTGAAACAAGGTGAAGGTGATTTTCAACGATTTATCTACGCGGAAGAAAGCAAAGTTGCCCGAATTGGCAAGATGGATGTATATAACTATTTTGCTGGTCAGGGAAATGATCTACTGATGAAGTATGCTTGGGAAGAAAAAGAGGATGAGTCGTTCATTCTAACTGGAATAGTTCCGAGCGGAGATCTTACTTACGTAATCACCGTAAACCCAGATGCTTCAGGCTCAGCCAAATACACATTTGCTCAAGACAAGTACGAAATCCAGTGGGATGCTGCCGGAAACGGTAATTGGGCTTTCTATTCGGAAGGTTCAGTAGTAACTAGTGGTGATTGGAGCGTATAAACGGAGTTTCACTACTGATAATAGCGGCTACCTAAACCGGGTAGCCGCTTTTTTTATCTCCACTATACTTGATCTTGGGTAAGCTTCCCGTTGACTAGTCTAAAAATACTTAGTGGATTCTCGCTCTTCAACGCATCGGGTAACCCTCGCTGCGGAAAATTTTGGTAGGAGATAGGCCGAGTAAAGCGTTTTATCGCTAGCGTTCCTACCGATGTTGACCGAGAATCAGTGGTTGCCGGATACGGTCCACCGTGTACCATAGCGTGGCAAACCTCTACTCCGGTAGGAAATCCATTGACCAGCAGTCGCCCGACTTTTCGTTCTAATATGGCAATCAGATCGGCATACTCGGTCAGATCATTTTCGGTGGCGTGCAGTGTAGCAGTTAGATGCCCCTCGAGATTTTTTGCTACCTCTAACATTTCATCCTTTGACTGAGCGGCTACGTGCAGACTCGACGGCCCAAACACTTCTTCAGACAAGTCAGGTTGCGCCAGAAAATTTTGAGCACTTGTACTGAAAATAATTCCATCCGCCGATGTAGCAGCTTCAGAACTTTGACTTTTAGCTACCGTAGCTACGTTAGCAGCTTGTCCCATTTGCTCGGCACTTTTTTGGTAGACTTCACTGATTCGGTCAGTTAGCATAGCGTCGGTTGTTACTGCACTCAGCGCCTGTTTGGCTCGCTCTAAGAACTGAGCACTTTCGTCAGATTGTTGAGTAACTAGCACTCCCGGATTCGTACAGAACTGCCCTACTCCCAGGGTTAATGAACCTACCCAGCCTTCGGCGATTTTATCCCGCTGCTGCTTCAACGCTTCGGGCAACACAAACACTGGATTGATACTGCCCATTTCGGCGTAGACCGGAATGGGTTCATCGCGCTGATTAGCCGTATCAAATATAGCTTTCCCGCCTCGGAACGAACCGGTAAACCCAATAGCTTTAATAAGCGGATGCTGCACAATGCCCATGCCGACTTCTACCGATTGCCCTTGCACTAGAGAAAATGTTCCGGCAGGCATACCACTAGCTTCCACCGCTGTAGCTATTGCTCTCCCCACTAGTTCAGACGTACCCGGATGCGCCGGGTGGCCTTTTACGACTATTGTACAACCCGCCGCTAAGGCTGAAGCCGTATCTCCTCCGGCTACTGAAAAGGCTAACGGAAAGTTACTAGCACCAAACACTCCTACGGGTCCCAAAGCAATTTGCATCTGCCGAATATCGGGTTTGGGGATCGGTTGACGGTCGGGAATAGCGGTATCAATTCGGGCATCTACCCAGGTACCATCGCGTAGCAGCTCGGCAAATAGTTTAAGTTGATTAACCGTGCGCCCCCGCTCACCCTGAAGCCGTCCCATTGGTAAGCCCGTTTCCTGATGACAGCGTTCTAACAAGGTATCGCCCAAGTTCATAATTTCCTCACCAATTCTATCCAGAAAATCAGCTCGCTCCTGATCTGATTTTTTCCGATAAACCACAAACGCTTCCTCCGCCACTTTCACCGCTTGATCTATTTCCTCAGCTGTTGCTTCAAAGAATTCAGTAGGCAGCTTTTCTCCGTTAGCTGGGTTTTTCGCTTGAAAAGAGCTATTTTCTGATTTTAAAAAATTATTTGCAATAATCTGATCTCCAGTAATTTGCATAGTATTTATTCAAGTAATGATTTAAAAAATATTCTACAATCTAGTTCTGTATTATTTCTTTTTTCACTTCTCGTAAGTCTCTATAATTTGCTGAACTAACCCCTCAGACTTTCTAAACTCTACTTGCTTTAACTTATCTATTTCATCTTTTAAAGAACTCAACTGCCCATTCACTCTCGCTCGGATTAGTACACCCAATGTACCAGTAACTGTCAACCCCAAACCTTTTGCTACTCGCCTCCCTTTCTTCTCATCAATTAATAGTAAAGCTCCCGTATGTTCTAATTCTAGGGCAATTGAGCTTGCTTCTCCTTTATCTAAATCTAGCTCTAGGATTCGTTGTCGTTCACTATCTTTGATTTCTTTCACCTGAATCCATTCAGGCAAATCATCCCTAAATTCTTAGCGTACTTCTTTGGTGATTGATATTTTAGAGAAGATGTCTTTCAGAAGATGAAGACGGTCTATTTTTGAAAGAACGATCAAGCAGCCGCGTGGCGTCCACTGGTATCAGCAATAACCAGATCAGACATTTTCTAGATCCTTCTGGAGCTCTTCAAAATCATAGCCAAAAACTGAAACTCCATATTTCCCCAGTAGCTCAATGAAAGTTCGTTTGGATACGCCTACCATATCAGCAGCTTGCCCAGATGTCAATTTACCATCTTCATAGAGTTTAGTAGCTATAATCATTTCTACATCAAATTTACTTAGTTGTAGGCTATCAGGTACTTTCAATGTTATCGTGCTCATCTCAATTATAGTCTTTTGCTAGCTAATTTTACGAGGTTCCTTACAATTTTG
This sequence comes from Tunicatimonas pelagia, assembly GCF_030506325.1. Classification (NCBI taxonomy): domain Bacteria; kingdom Pseudomonadati; phylum Bacteroidota; class Cytophagia; order Cytophagales; family Catalimonadaceae; genus Tunicatimonas; species Tunicatimonas pelagia. The sequence goes on from NZ_CP120683.1 coordinate 7,150,141, forward strand.
ATTCCATCTACTCAACTGTATTCGTTAACGTACCAATCGGTTCAATGGTGATATTGATTTCATCGCCCGATTGTAAAGTGAAATCACCTTCGGGGATAATTCCGGTTCCGGTCATCAGGTAGCAGCCATTTGGATAGTCCATCTCGCGGTAAAGGTAACTGACCAGATCAGTAAACTTGCGTTTTATTTGATTTACCTGGGTTTCCCCCCGAAAGGTCACTGCCTCACCCCGCCGGATGGTCAGGTGAATTTCAGCATCTTGGGAAAAGGGCTGGTCAGTGATATACAAACCAGGGCCGATAGCGCAACTTCCCCAGTAGCTTTTCGCCTGAGGCAAGTACAACGGGTTCTCTCCCTCAATACTACGCGAACTCATATCGTTACCAATGGTATAGCCCTGAATATTTCCTTGGGAATTTATGAAGAGGGTAAGTTCCGGTTCGGGTACATCCCAGGTAGAATCCTCTCTAATTCGTACGTTAGCTCCGTGACCAACTGTGCGGGCAGCAGTAGCTTTAAAGAATAATTCGGGTCGGTCAGCTTCGTACACCCGGTCGTAGAAGCTACCGCCACCTGCCTCCTTCGCTTCTTCCATCCGAGCATCCCGACTGCGATAGTAAGTCACTCCCGAAGCCCACACCTCCTGATTACCTATGGGCGGTAAAAGATCACTACGCAATAATTCTGCTCCATCTTTCAGCTCTTCCCAGCTAGTATATTGTTGACTAATTTTCTCAAATAGATTATCCTGATTAACCAGTTCGTCCCAATCCTGGTCAGTGTGTAAAAAATAACGATCCTCATAATAAAGTAAAAGACCGCTGGGGGTTCGATACAGTTTCATAGGTTATTAGTAGATTCAGGGTGTTACTACAAAAGTAAATTTATCGGCGAGGATAACAAATCAGCCATTATCCTTATTAACTTACTTTTCGAAAAGTATTATTTTTGTTGATGAAACACCTGGATAATCTGCTGTTGTTAGGCGACCCTCGCCTATATCAAGTTTGCGAACCCGTTACTGAAGATGACAAACCGTTTATCAATAAGTGGGTGCGCGACTTACACAACGTGATGGAAGAAATTCGGGCGAAGTACAATTTTGGGAGGGGCATTGCTGCGCCGCAGTTAGGCATTATGAAACGGCTATTTTACCTGAATGTAACTGAGCCTCAAGTCATCATCAACCCAGAAGTTACCTGGACAAGCGATGAGCAGTTTACCCTTTGGGACGACTGTATGAGCTTCCCTAATCTTTTGGTTCAAGTGAGCCGCTACAAATCTCTGAAATTAAATTATTTAAATAAAGAGTTTAAGCCCCAAGAATGGCTGATCGAGGAACCTGAAATAGCTGAGTTAGTCCAGCACGAACATGATCATTTGAACGGAGTACTCTGCACTATGCGGGCGATTGATGATAAGTCTTTTCAGTGGCGCAGATAATTTATCTGCCTCTCTATTTTACGCAGCCTACTAATTTCACCCGGTTATTACACAATTGAAATTCCAGATTTGGTTGAATTATAAAGTCTTTGTTGAAAGTGTTCGGTAAAAAAGGGGGCTCTTCGTCCCAGCAAATTCCCTAATTAATTTATTTTTTATGTTTTCTTGTACAACACTGACAGCCACAATATACAATAACTATCCCACCCTTTGCAAAATCACCTAACAACCCGCATATTGGAAACCGAAACAAAATCTAACTACTCAATACATGCCTGAGCAGAAAAAACTACGCAGCCACGACTGGTTTGGCAAAGCCGATAAAATGGGATTTATCTACCGCTCTTGGATGCGGAACCAAGGCCTACCTGATCATGCCTTCGATGGTCGCCCGATTATCGGTATCTGCAATACCTGGTCGGAATTTACTCCCTGCAATGCTCACTTTCGCGAGCTGGCAGAGTACGTAAAGAGAGGCGTGTACGAAGCCGGGGGATTTCCGTTTGAGTTTCCAATTATGTCGCTGGGGGAAACCTTGCTCAAACCTACGGCAATGTTATTTCGTAATCTGGCCAGTATGGATGCGGAGGAATCTATTCGGGGCAACCCGATGGATGGAGTAATCTTGCTGTGTGGCTGCGATAAAACCACTCCTTCCACTATGATGGGGGCTGCTAGTGTTGATCTACCAACTTTGGTAATTTCGGGAGGACCGATGCTCAACGGCAAGTATCGGGGTGAAGAAATTGGTTCAGGAACCGCTGTTTGGCAGTTTAGTGAAAACCTACGGGCGGGTAAAATTACGCAAGAAGAGTTTTTCTACGCTGAAGGTTGCATGTCGCGCAGCCGAGGCCACTGTATGACGATGGGCACGGCTTCCACCATGGCCTGTATGGTAGAGTCACTGGGAATGGGCATGCCCCACAACGCTGCTATTCCGGCGGTAGATTCCCGTCGGCGAACCCTAGCGCATATGGCAGGACGACGCATTGTAGAGATGGTACACGAGGATTTGAAGATGTCTAAAATTCTAACCCGAGAAGCGTTTGAGAACGCCATTGTTACCAATGCGGCCATCGGCGGTTCTACCAACGCCATTATTCATTTGCTGGCGATTGCCGGACGGTTAGGCGTAGAATTGACGCTGGACGACTTTGATCGGCTGGGGCACGATATTCCTTTGCTGGTAAATCTGATGCCTTCGGGAAAGTATCTGATGGAAGACTTTTATTACGCGGGCGGACTGCCAGCCGTATTGAAAGAGCTGAAAGAGCACCTGCACTGGGATGCCATAACTGTAAACGGAAAAACCATTGGCGAAAACTCCGAAGCTGCTCCTTGTTACAATGATGACGTAATCACCAGCATTGACCAGCCACTGAAAGAGCGATCGGGCATTGCGGTAATCAAAGGGAACCTAGCCGAGAACGGCGCAGTGATCAAACCTTCCGCTGCTACCCCCACTCTGATGAAGCACCGCGGACGCGCGGTAGTGTTTGAAACCATTGAAGATTACCACGCTCGCATCGACGATCCTAATCTGGATATTGACGAAACCTGCGTGATGGTACTCAAACAAGTTGGTCCCAAAGGCTACCCCGGAATGCCCGAGGTAGGTAATCTGGGACTTCCCAAAAAAATACTAGAAAAAGGTATTGAAGATATGGTGCGTATCTCCGACGGGCGAATGAGTGGCACAGCCTACGGCACTGTCGTACTGCACGTTTCCCCCGAATCAGCTGTGGGAGGAACTTTGGCTTTAGTACAAGATGGAGATATGATTGAGCTAGACGTAGAAGCCCGAAAGTTGCACCTAGACGTATCAGATGAAGAACTTGCTCAGCGACGAAAACAGTGGAAAGCCACCAACCTGGGCTACGGCCGGGGCTACGCTCAACTGTATATTGATCATGTTCAGCAGGCTGACCTCGGAGCTGATTTTGATTTCCTTCGGGGTGGTTCGGGTGATGAAGTAGCCCGCGATTCTCACTAACCTTAGTCAGTCATTATCTCTACCCTTCTAGTGTTATCATCAGGTACACGGTCAACTAATAAGGCGTTGGGATCAATACCGACTTTAGTTGGTTTACGATCAACCACCACCGAAAACGTATTTTCTGTATCAGTGATTTTACGTCGATCCAGGTAGATTAACTCTTCCTCGCCTGTTTCATCCTCAGTGTAAACCCCGATGTCAATCCAATCATTAACAAACGTCGCTGTCTCTGCCCCTAGCGAATCAGCATAGAACTTTTCGGATTGGGTAGTGAAATTGACTTGATATTTTCCGTCTTCCAGCTCCTGATAGGTAGCTTCCTGAGTACGGTTGCTATACAATGTGATACGTTCAAACAGATCAGTAACGAATGGCTGTAATGAGTCAGGGGTAACTGCCCGAAAACGCTCTAACAAGTCGCGAGAGGTAGTGTAAGGCGGCTCTTGATACGCAACCTTCTGGGTATAATTATACAATGCTTGGTTCACCTTGTCTTCACCGATGTAGTCTTGCAGCGCGTACATCACGTTGCTTCCTTTTTGGTAATGAATGTAACCCATATTCTCAACCAGCCATAGCGGCACTTCTTTTCGTTCTTCAGCTCCGCGGGAGCGTAGGTAGTTATCTACTTCGTAACGACGATAGTCCTGAACGCTCTTCTCATTTTTATGCTGTTTCATCACCATCAGAGCAGCATACTGCGCCATGGTTTCAGATAACAAAGTGGCGCCTTGTACATTGGCGCCGATCACTTGATGAGCCCACCACTGATGTGCCATTTCGTGGGCAACTACGTGCAACACCCGGTCTTTAGTATCTTCATCTTCCAGATTCTCGATAAAGCCGATACTCTCTGAGTAAGGCATAGTTCCCGGAAAAGCCTGGGCAAAAGATGCGTAGCGCGGAAATTCAATAATCCGGGCTTGCTCGTGTGGATAGGGTGAGAATTTCTCTGAATAATACTCTAAGGAAAGCTTCACAGCTTCCGCCATACGTTCTACATTATAATCATGCTCAGGCTGATAGTATATCTCTACGTCAACATCATTCCATTTGTCTCGCAGCACCTCGTAACGAGCCGAAATGAATGAGCCAAAATTTAATACCTTCGTTGTTAGCTGATAGTGAAAGTAGCGTTTACCATCTTCCTCCCATTCTTTTATCATTGTACCAGGTGCAACCGCAATTTGATCGGGAGCGGTACTCATCACCGTTTCGTAGTGTATCCAATCAGCATCATCACTGAGATAGTTCTGATTCTTGGCTCGCTGATCGTCAATAGAAGGCATGCGGTCGCGCTTTGGTAAGTCATGATCTTTCCGATCCTGACGACCGGTAAGCTCGCGACTATTTTCGTAGCCTAACGCGGGAACAAATAGGGTCTGATTAAAGAATGAGCCATTATTCACTACTTGCTCCAGACTCACTTCATTCTCAAACCCCTGAGACTCGTACGCACTACGCACCGTCATTTCCAGTGAATCTCCTGGCAATAAAGGTTCACTCAACTGATAAATCCGGTACCCCAGTCGTGAATCATCCAGCACTACTTGGGCATCAGGTAACACCACCTCCTCTAGCTTTACTCTAGAGATAGCATAAGTAAGATGTAGAGAATCGATAGGCTGATTCGTTTTATTTTTTAGCACCAGTTCGGCGCGGGTGTACAAATTTCGTTCGTAGGGTTCCAGATCAACAAAATATTTAGCAGAAGTAATGCGGGGTTGGACAATGCCTTCGTACTTTTTGTACTGCCGTTCGTATTCTGCTTGTCGCTCTTCCACAGCTTCAGGGTTAATGTATTCATTCAAAATATTGGTATTGTAGAAGATGAACCCTCCGACCAATAGCCAGACTGTGGCAATCCCCAGGGCTACATTTCTCATCGTGGGGGTAAATCGTTGTTGGGCGATCTCCAGTCGCTGGGCTATTTTAGTTTCTTTGCCCCGCACCCAGAGTAAAATAGCCACTAGACTCAGTAATCCGCAGAACAGTAACCAATACACTCGAAACCACACGGCTCCAGCAACGGCTGGACCAAATCCGTTCATATCCGAATAGGTGTATCCCGAATACCCACCGAAGAGCAGCAAATTGTGGTGTACCTCCCAGGCATCCACCAGCACAAACTCTTGAAACAACAGATACGCAATGATGGCGAAATATCCTAAGTACTTGTTGTTGACCAGTACGTGAATGAAAATAGACAACACTGCAATAAAAATCATAGACATCCACGTAAATCCCATATCTATTAAATACACATCAAGCTGAAAGCGAGTGTATCCATTAAATAATTGGACAAACACACCGATAGTAATACTCATCAGAAGTATGATGGCTACTAGCCCTATTAAACTAATAATCTTGGCTAAGTACATTACCCAGTCGGGATAGGCATAAGCATCGTAGAAGGTGTCCATGCGGGCATCCCGCTCCCGCCAGACGAGCACCCCGCTGTAGTAGATAATAATCGCGTAAATGAATAGGAAAAAAGCTCCTTCAAGTGTCTCAATTACATTGTAAGTCACCGGATAACGGATTACGTCTCCCGATGCCTCGGTCACAAACCACAGATTGGGTAGGGCATTAATCAGCCCAATACATAATAAGATAATAAACGGCGTACTTCGTACGGTGCCCAAAAAATCGATCTTAATTTGATTGACAAACTGTTGCCACCGAGCCCGACGGTTGTAGTGCAACGTAGTTGACGGAAGTGGCTCTAACTGAACAAACATAGGCTTAGATACAGCGGGAGATTGCTCTAGTACTTTCTTTCGCTTTGCTCGTCGCCCAGTGAAGCTAAAAGATACGTAGGTTACCAATAATAATATCAGAGCTACTCCAATCCACAGTAATCGATTAAGCAGTACGTAGCCACTCAGGCCTAACACCATCGTATTTTTATCAGCAACCGTCCAGTACTTGGTCGCAATAGCGTAGGTGCGGATCGCAAACGGGTCAAGTAGCATTCCTAACGTTTCATTATCCAAATCGCCTACCAGAAGCTGACTTACAACGTAAAGTACCAGTAGTAGTACGGCTCCAATAAATGAGACGATCACACTACGGAAAGCAACTGCGAGGGCAAAAACGACTGCTGCCGCCAGTAGCGTATTAGGTAGTATGAAGATAAGCAGACTATTTAGGTAAGCTTCTGGCATAAATGGCCCAATCCGTTCGGGCTCTATCCAGGGCATGGCACTGCCAATAATTATTCCAGCGAATACTCCCAAGAACGGTACAAGAGCAGTAATGTAGCCTCCTAAAAAACGCCCCAATAAAAAGCTCCCCTTATTGATGGGAGCAGAAAATATGATCTGGTCGAATTTCTGCTGGAAGTCACGCAGAGCGGCACTATTCATAAATGCGGTAACCATTACTATCCCAATGGTACCAATCACCACTGTATATTGGGCAATGACGAAAGGAGCATTCTTGTAGACATTGCCCGTATCGCCCCCAATGATGACATTATCACTAACTACTGCGCCGTATACCAGCAGCCCGACAATCAGGAAGAAAATATACACCATGTATTGGGTAAAGTGCTGGCGTATCTCGAAGGAAAATATTTCTTTAAACATAATTTCTTGATGATAAAGGAGATACTACAACTGGGCGGCACTAACCCCCATAATCTTAGAGAAGTACACATCTTCCAGGTCAGCTTCTACTAGCTCAAAGTCGGTTAAAGGTTCTTCGCTGTGTACGTGGATGCGGGTCTTTCCACTTACCAGCTTACTTGAAATAATCGTGTATTTTTGCTGGTACTCCTTCATTTCCACTTTCTCAATCGTTCGCTCGTAGATTAATCCGTCTAGTGAGTCTACTGCTAGCTGCGGCGAGCCTGAGAACAATACTTCCCCTTCGTGAATAATCGCCATATCAGAGCATAGCTCCTTCACATCGTCTACAATATGAGTAGAGAGAATCACGATAACGTTCTCGCCAATTTCGGATAGTAGGTTGTAGAAGCGGTTTCGTTCGCCCGGATCAAGTCCAGCAGTGGGTTCATTGACAATAATCAACTTAGGCTCACCCAATAAAGCCTGGGCAATGCCGAATCGTTGCCGCATTCCGCCCGAAAAACTGCTAACACTCTTCTTCCTATGGTCTTGCAGATTGACCCGCTCTAGCATAGCATCCACCAGCGTTTTTCGCTCTTTTTTATCAGTTATACCTTTAAGCACTGCCATATGATCAAGAAGTTGCTGAGCACTGATTCGGGGATACACTCCAAATTCTTGGGGCAGATAACCAAGCACCCGACGCAGCGCAACTTTATCTTCCAACACATTGATATCGCCTAGCTGAACACTTCCACTATCGGCCTCCTGCAAGGTAGCAACAGTACGCATCAAAGTTGATTTTCCTGCTCCATTGGGTCCGAGCAACCCAAACATTCCCTTATTAATTGTAAGTGAAACGTTATTGAGGGCAATTACTCCGTTGGGGTAGGTTTTGGTAAGATTCTTAATAGTGAGCTGCATGATTAATGATGGATGAATAGTGATTAATGAATAATGGAAACGAGAGACCGAAGTTGATATCAGGTTAACATTTATCTGCATCAGTCAGCTTTGTCATTTTATTTATTCTGTATCCTAAAATTCCTGCGTTTATGTCTATTGCAATGTGCAGGACAACTACTAACCAAATATTTTTAGTAAAATAGTAGATAGCCGAAAACAACAATCCTAGAATAAATGAACTAATCAAATTGGTTCTTCCGCTTCCGATATGGGTGATCGCAAAAATTATGTTGGTTGCAATAAAGGCAATTACCAGACTGGAGTTTTCTCTCAAAAATTCAAATAGGAACATCCGAAAAATCACCTCTTCACAAATTCCCGCACTTACTGCAACGAGAGTAAACCACTTTAATTCCTGAAAAGTTGTAGGTAAATAATGGTAAATACCTTTCAATTTCCCTTTAACAGCATTGACATTATCTAACGTGATTTTTGTCGTTCTGTATTGAAAGTAGGCAAAAGCCGAAATTAAAATTGCTACTCCGATATTGATGATAGAAACTCGGGGGTAAAAGTCTAAAGTTGGTTGCTCATTGATAAAATTATTCACTAAAACTAGAAGTGTTAGCCCCCAAAATATGAGTAGGGTCTGCTTATAATCGATTAGACGATACTTTTCATTCCGCTTGATGTTGCTATTTACTTTTTGATGGGTAGCGACAATGTAAATGGGGTAAACTACTCCAATTAAAACTGCTAATAGATTGGTCGTTGCTAAGTTCATTAGTACCCTTGACTTCTCTTTGAAGTGGCGTTCGCTTGTCTGTTCGTTGTTGAATTAGTATCTAATTGGTCACAGATTCTTAAAGCAACCCCAAAAGATACCCCAAGAATCTGTGATCAAGTTCTAAATTTATTTAGCTTGAGCTACTTTTTCACCCAATACGGTTACTAGCTTCACAATCTTTTGCTGGGTAGCACCATCTGCGTACTTATCGTTATGAAGCTTTCCTACTCGGATACTGCGGCTGTAGTATTCCAATGCCTGCTGGGGATTCTCCGTTACAGCACGGTTGCCTTGAGCGATGAGCTCTTCAATCTCATTTTGAGTTTGGACTTCACTCATCTGCGTTATTAGTGCAACAATTTTATCCTGTGTCGCCTGATTGGTATAATTCGGATCGCTTAGTTTGCCAACCCGAATGCTTCGGCTATAGTGTTCTAGAGCAAACTCGGCCTGTCCGAGTTGAGCATAATGGTCGCCTAGAGCGATAAGGTGGCTCACACTTTCAGGAATAGTAAAACCGATACTCTGAGGTAGTGACTGAGCCGGGTTGCGAGAATTAATATCCGCTGCATGACCGAGGAAAGTGGTTCCAGTAAGAATAGCAATTGTAAAGATTTGGGCGAAAGAATTATTTAAATTTTTCATGATTAGTGAAATTTGGTTTTGTAAAAACTCGCGGCTTCGTTGCCGTTGGTATGGTTCAAAAGTGCGAAATAGTCTTGGATGAGTAAAAAAAAGTATGACGAACGGTACATAAGAAGGATGAACCGGGTATTTTTCGTGACGAACTGCGTTTGTCATTCGCTTTTGGCAACCATCGTATAATCTGGTTACTTTGCAACATGGCTAAGTTCAAGAACATAGCGTTTGCCCCTGTTGCGTACCAATTGGCTCTCTGGTTCGTTCTAGCAGCAGGAATATTCCTTACCCCTCGCCCTACTGAGCTGCCAGCGGTTGATTTTCTGGTGTTTGGACAAATTATTCTGGGGCTTCTGCCTTTAGTCGCCACTGTTTATACCAACCACTACCTACTGGTTCCTCATTTTTTACAGAAGCAAAAGCATAGTTTTTACTGGGCAACTCTGGTGGCACTAATCACGCTTGCTGCGAGCTTCGACTGGTTTTACCCTTATTTTCCTTATCCACAATCATCATTTTTTACGCTCTGGGGATTGCACTTGCTACTGATACTATCCGCCATGAGTTTGTACCTCATCCGTAAGTTCGCATTTCATCAGCAACGGGAATTTGAGTTACTGCTTCGGCAGAATGAGATGGAGATGCAACTGCTGCGTAGCCAGATGAACCCGCACTTTTTGTTCAATGCCCTCAACAGTATTTACTCTTACGCGCTGGAAGGCTCAGATCGGGCGGCCGATCTGATTATTGAGCTATCACAACTTACTCGATACCAACTGGAAAGCTCCCGAAAGGGTATGCTGCCACTGGCTGATGAAATAGAGTTTTTGCATAATTTTCTATCGCTGGAAGAAACCCTTCCCAGTGACAAGTTTCAGCGAATTCATAAGTCCTACATCATTAATTTAAGCAAAGTTGACCAAGCCCACGGAAAGATGGTCACTATCAACGAACAGGAACTACCCGTAGGCAACGCTTACCGACAACAGCTACTTGAACGACTGGGTAATTAGCCAACGTCTTCTACTTAGTACACTTTGTATCAAAGCCCCTCTTCTTATAAATGAGTTTTGTCTATCAAAAGGTATCTCAGATTAAAATCTATGAACCCCGTTCCAAAGACTTTAAACCACATTCTAATTCAGTCTATCTTATTATTCAACTCAAACGATGGCTGACCGGTCAAGAAGCCTTGTTCTATCAGAAATTGGTCGGTTCTGTACAACGTTTCTAAAAAATACTGGTGCCCCGACTGGCGACCTACGTTGAAAAAGCCATGCTTTTGTCCAGGATAGATATATATCGTACTTTCTACCTCCAAGCTATCCATACTTGCTTCTAACTCATGTATATTGGAAATAGGGACTGTGGTATCATCTTCTCCGTGGAAAATTAGGGTGGAAGGCATTTCTGCTGAAACATGATGATAGGGCGAAGCATTAATCGTATCTTTTCCTAGCATCTTACTGCCGAAACCAACTGAGGTAGTATTCACCACCGGATTATATAGTACCAAGGCTTTAGGTACGTACTCTAGCTTCTCAGCTTCGTCAAAATGATCAATAAGTGCGGTGCAAAGTGCCAAATGCCCTCCGGCAGACCCACCGCCGACGGCAATTTTGGCGGTATCAATACCTATTTCAGTTCCGTGTTCTGCTAAATAGCGTAGTGCATCCCGAGCATCCTGAATGGCTTCAATAGGAGTGGTACCGTGTTTCTTTTTCACCCGATAATCTGCTGTAATCGCCGTTATTCCTCGTGTGGCGAGATACTTACTGTGAGTAGCAAAGTGCTGATGATTACCTCCCGTCCAGCCACCGCCAAAGAAAAAAAGAACGGTTGGAGAAGGTTCTTGCAAACCCGACTTAGGCTTATAAAAATGGAGTTGAAGATTAGCCTGAGGGGTGGTTTTGTAGACAACCTCCTGAAGCTCATAGTTTGCAGTATCAAATGGCAATGGGTCTTCATGCTGACCAATCAGCGGTTCTATACTAAGAAAAAGTAAAGTCAAAAGAGTAAATAATCGGGCTAATTTGGCGATAGAAGAGAAATGGGGAAACATTATTATCGGTCAAGTGTGTTACTTTGGTACCAAGTTACGGCACAATCTGTATTTTTGTAGTATAAGCTATTGATAACTTTTTAACTATTCTTTCCTTATGGCATTTGATCTGGATATGATTAAAGACGTTTACACCCAAATGGGTGAACGCGTCAGTAAGGCTCGTGAGATCGTAGGACGACCACTCACCTTAGCCGAAAAAATATTATACAGTCACCTTTATCAAGGTAACCCTACCGAAGCTTACGAGCGCGGAGGCTCTTACGTAGATTTTAAACCCGACCGGGTAGCTATGCAAGACGCTACGGCTCAAATGGCTCTTCTTCAATTTATGCAGGCAGGAAAAGAGCAAACGGCTGTTCCTTCTACTGTCCATTGCGACCACCTGATTCAGGCAGAAGTGGGTGCCGAGGAGGATTTGGAAAAAGCAATCTCTACCAACAAAGAAGTTTACGATTTTCTTTCTTCAGTTTCTAACAAATACGGTATTGGCTTCTGGAAGCCAGGGGCAGGAATTATTCATCAGGTAGTACTGGAAAACTACGCTTTCCCCGGAGGAATGATGATTGGTACGGACTCCCACACTCCAAACGCAGGTGGTTTGGGAATGATCGCTATCGGAGTGGGTGGAGCTGACGCCGTAGACGTAATGGCGGGAATGCCCTGGGAGCTAAAAATGCCTAAGCTAATTGGAGTAAGACTTACTGGGCGACTTAGCGGTTGGACTTCGGCTAAAGATGTCATTCTGAAAGTAGCCGGAATCCTGACAGTAAAGGGAGGAACCGGAGCCATTGTAGAGTACTTTGGCGATGGTGCTGATGCTATCTCTTGCACTGGTAAAGGAACCATCTGTAATATGGGCGCAGAAATCGGGGCGACCACTTCTCTATTCCACTATTCCCATAAAATGAAAGACTACTTGGAGGCGACCGAGCGAGCCGATATAGCTGCTGAAGCTGAAAAGGTAAAAGACCACCTCCGGGCTGACCAAGAAGTGATTGATAATCCGGATGAATACTTCGATCAGGTAATTGAAATCAATCTTTCAGAACTGGAGCCCCACGTGAATGGCCCCTTCACCCCAGATTTGGCCTGGCCTATTTCTAAGCTGGCCGAAGCTGCTAAGGAACACCAGTGGCCAGAAAAAATTGAAGTGGGTCTCATTGGTTCTTGTACCAACTCATCGTACGAAGACATCACCCGTTCTGCTTCTATTGCCCAGCAAGCCGCTGATAAAAATATCAAAGCTAAATCAGAATTCACCATCACTCCGGGTTCTGAGCAGGTGCGGTTTACCGCTGAGCGTGATGGATTATTGGATGTATTTGATAGCATCGGTGGAGTGGTTCTTGCCAATGCCTGCGGCCCTTGTATCGGACAATGGGCTCGCCACAGCGATGATCCAGATAAGAAAAATACCATTGTGACTTCCTTCAACCGGAACTTTGCTAAGCGGAACGATGGTAATCCCAACACCCATTCATTTGTTACCTCACCAGAGCTCACAACTGCTCTGGCGATTGCCGGAACACTAAAGTTTAATCCGCTGACGGACAAGCTGAAGAATGAAGACGGAGAAGAAGTAATGCTTGAAGAGCCACAGGGTATCGAGCTGCCTCCCAATGGGTTCGGGGTAGAAGACGCTGGTTATCAAGCCCCAGCAGAAGACGGTAGCGATGTTGATGTAGTTGTGAAAGATGATTCGGAGCGATTACAAATTTTAACTCCCTTTGACGGTTGGGATGGCGACAATATCACCGGAATGCGCTTACTACTAAAGGCCTACGGAAAGTGTACGACCGACCATATTTCTATGGCGGGGCCTTGGTTACGCTTCCGCGGACATTTAGACAATATCTCCAACAACTGCTTTATCGGAGCGATCAATGCGTACAATAAAGAGGCGAATAAGGTAAAGAACCAGTTAACCGGAGAGTACGGTGAAGTTCCCGCTACGGCACGAGCCTACAAAGCTGAAGGCATTCCGCAGATTGTAGTAGGTGACGATAACTACGGCGAAGGCTCTTCCCGGGAACATGCGGCAATGGAACCCCGTCATTTAGGTGTTCGGGTGGTGTTAGTAAAATCCTTTGCTCGTATCCACGAAACTAACTTGAAGAAGCAGGGCGTTCTGGGTTTAACATTTGCTAACCCCGAAGATTACGATAAAGTACAAGAAGATGATACAGTAGAAACTGTAGACCTCGACCAATTTGCACCCGGTAAGCAAATCACGCTGAAGTTTACCCACGCAGATGGTTCAGAAGACCTAATTAAGACGAATCATACCTACAATGAAAACCAAATTGAGTGGTTCAAATCCGGCTCTGCCCTTAATCTAATCCGTAAGCTGGAAGGTAAGTCTTAATTGCTTAGCTCATTATTATTTCAAAGCCGTAACCTGACGAGTACGGCTTTTTTATTTGCTATGCTTCAATACTATTTTTTGATTTATTTATTCTGACGACTGTATTGACGGATGAGACACATCTCCGGCTTTCCCTTTCACGGGTATAAATTCTATGGGTGGATAAAATAAAGCTACGTCATCTATATTCCCTCCTTTTAAAAAGCGAATAACGGTAGGAGTTGCTTCCGGATGGGTGAGTATCTGTTCGTGCCCGGCATTATCAACAATGATGTGGCTGCTGTTGGAGAACCCCCAGCGAACTTCTTCGGCTTGGTAAGGTGGCGTGTTAAAATCCAGCGTACCACTCATAAACAAGGTACGCACATTGCTAACCAATGGCTCCCGAAATTCTTCGCCCAAATCAGGATGGGGCCAATCGGTACTCATGGAAGCCTCCAGAATATCCCGAAATGGGCTTACGGCTAGTTCCTCCTCTACTCGGGCTAATCGGCTTGGACTCCCCCCCGATGCTATATCCATTGTGGCGTTCATGCCATGCTCTACGTAGAAGCCCTCAATGCGTTTTTGGATAAACCATTGCAACATAGCGTAATTACCCTGATCAATGCTGTACAGCAGCCGAGGAAAAACCAGAATATCAGAAGCATCGCCAATGTCAATGCGTAAAATCATATTCAGCCCAAAGGAACCCACCTTCATCTTCATAGACTCACCCGTAAGCGGTGAACTAACTTCTACCTCCGCTGGGTTCTCGTCTAGAGAATGAACCACTCGCTGGTACAAGTCCGTTAGGTCGGGTACTACCGCTCTTATCTTCGGGTCAGCCTGAGCCATTAGGGCAATCTTCTGAAACTGCGTATCCATTGCCGAAGGCAGCTTGAAAGTATGATTGAGTCCTTCTACACCAACCAGTACTGCGTTTTTTACGTGCGAACCAAAATACTTGATGTAGGCTTGTCCCAAGTGGGTTCCGTAGCTGAAGCCATACAATGAAAATTGGTCGTAGGATAAAGCTTGACGCAGATCATCAATATCCTGGGCACTTTCTAGCGTAGTATACCCGAGTAAATCAACCCCTCGTTGCTTAAAATCATCTAAAGCAGCCTGACCCATTTTCTCAGAATAGCTTTCTCTTGCCGCTTCATCGGCGAGAATATCCGTCGGAATACCTTCTTGATGGATATACAGCACTCGTTCCGTCCCAGCACCTGTTCCCCGCTGATCGAGCAGAATTACATCACTCACTTCCAAAAAGGGCAGCCATTGTTCCAGATAATGCGAATCATCCGCCTGCCAAGTACAGCTTAGTCCAGGTCCCCCCTCCAGATAAATGAGCGGAACGTCCGGTTCAGAATTGGTGCTCTTTAGTTGCACAAAATGAATGGAAATTTCTTCTGAATCAGGATTGTTGCGATTTTCCGGCACCTTTAGACTTCCGACGGTAGCGTTCACCACTGTTCCTGAGGCAGATTTGAAGGACTTATTCTCGGTCGTTAGGCGCTCGGAATAGTCTTGGGCACTAGCAAAATGACTCATTAGATACATACCCAACATTAGCAATAGATTTTTCATCGAGTTTAGTTTTTTCTCAATGATAAGCTTATAACTGATACCAAAAGTTGATAGCAGCCTAATGACCGATAACCAGTGACAGATTATCGATTTGACCGTACCAATTGCATTCGTCATTCGGTACTGTTAATTCGGGTGACCTTACCCATCATTCGTCGACCATTCCCGACCAACATCTATTTTTTGAGTAATTTTCAGATATGGGAGAGGAAAACCATATTGTCGATCGAGTCTTTCAACATCGTTGGTTACCGCATTTTTTGTTTTGGGTTGTATTTCTGCTGATGGCTCCGTTTACGTCAGACCGAGGCTTAGAGAAAGCGGGAGAAGCTTTTCTTATCCGAACAATAGCTTTGCCTACGAAGATGATGGCAACGTACCTCCTGGTTTATTATCAAATTCCCCAACTCTTACAGAAGAAAAAGTACCTAGAATTCATTCTTAGTTTTGTAGTCAGCGTAGTAGTATTTACCATTCTGGCTCGCTATACCACCATCCACATCGCCGAAAGGCTAACTGATCCGGATGAGGTGCCGGAATCGCTGGGGCAAATTATTCGTGAATATGAGTTTACCCTAGGGTACTTTGGCCGGATATATCCATTAGCTTTTCTCTTCCTTTTCTTCAAAATGATCAAAGACCGAGGAATAGAAAAACAAAAGATTGAGATACTCAAACAGGAAAAAGCGAATGCCGAACTCAATTTTCTAAAAGCTCAGATTCATCCCCACTTTCTCTTCAACACCCTCAATAATCTATACGCGCTTACTTTAGAGAAATCAGATGAGGCCCCCGAAGTGGTTGCCAAACTGGCGGAGATGCTAGACTATATGCTCTACCGTTGCCAGGACGAAAAAGTACCCATCAGCCAGGAAATCGCGCTGTTGGAACACTATACTGACTTAGAAAAATTACGGTACGGGGATCGGCTTACGTTAAACTTCACGTATTCCGTTGATAATCCGCAAACCCCGATCGCTCCGCTTATTTTAATTTCTATTGTGGAAAATGCTTTTAAACATGGGGTTAGCAGCGTGGTCGGCCCGGCAGCAGTTAGCATATCGTTGGAAGTGCTAAACGGTAGGTTGGATTTTAATGTAATCAACAGCAAACCAATCGCCACGGAAGCTGATCCGATGAATTACAAAAAGGGAATTGGCGTACAAAATGCTCAACGTCAGCTAGATTTGCTGTACCCTAATCAGTATGCGTGGCGCACGGAAGAACACGCTGAAACCTACGAAGTACATTTGAGCCTATGAGTACCCAGAATAGAATTAATTGCCTAGTGGTAGATGATGAGCCATTGGCAGCTAGGTTGTTAACGAGGCACATCGATCAATTCGCGCAGTTGAATCTGGTGGCAACCTGCGAAAACGCGCTGGAAGCGTTTGATATACTACAGAAGGAATCCGTAGATTTACTATTTCTGGATATTCAGATGCCGGGCATCGACGGCCTCCGATTCGCCCGATCACTACAACATCCCCCTAGCATTATTTTTACCACCGCCTACCGCGATTATGCGGTAGAGAGCTACGAACTGGATGTGGTAGACTATTTACTCAAGCCGATCACTATTGACCGTTTCCTAAAATCCATCACTAAATATCTAGGACGAACTAGTAATCGAGCCCGTGAATACCCCAAAGAAACTGCTACCGATGGCGAAGCATCGTTCATGTACGTAAACACGAACCGCAAATTCGTGAAGATACAATTTGACGATGTGTTGTATGTCGAGAGCCTAAAGGATTACGTGAAAATTCACCTTCGGGATCAAGATATTCTAACCAAGGAAAAAATCAGCGAGTTTGAGCAGAAGCTACCCGTCTACTTCCTCCGTATCCATCGCTCCTACATTGTCAATAGCAATAAAGTCTCGGCCTACACCATGCATGATATTGAGATCGACGGCAAGGAAATTCCTATCGGAGTATCTTATAAAAAAGAGGTGGTTAAGTTTTTAAGGCAAACTAGCACTCGCTAATCTTATGAAAACTTATAATACTGATTAACATATATTTAACACCAATTAATACAAGTATTACTTAAAGCTAACTCACAAGATTTCATTCATTAGTTTTTGTAGAATATCCTGAGCGGCCTGAGCAATTACTGTTCCTGGTCCAAATATTCCCAGCACTCCTACTTCGTAGAGAAAATCGTAATCCTTCGAAGGAATTACTCCGCCCACAATGATGCCAATATCATCCCGATCAATCTTCTTAAGTTCTTCTATTAGTTCAGGAACAAGCCCCTTGTGGGCTCCAGCCAAACTAGAAATTCCAACTACGTGCACATCGTTTTCGGCCGCCTGCCGGGCTACTTCTTCGGGGGTCTGAAAGAGCGGACCAATATCAACGTCGAAGCCCAAATCAGCGAAACTAGTAGCGATAACCTTCGCCCCTCGGTCGTGCCCGTCTTGCCCCATCTTAGCCACTAAGATTCGGGGGCGTCGCCCATCTAGTTCAGCAAATTGATCGGATAGTTGTCGGGCTTTTATAAAGTCTTCGTTCATAGCAATTTCTTTAGCGTATACGCCCTGTACAGTTTGAGAAGTAGCCTGAAACCGCCTAAAAACTTTTTCCATAGCACTCGATATTTCTCCCAGTGTAGCTCGTTCCCGAGCGGCTACCACTGCCAGCTCCAGCAGATTCCCTTCTCCGGTTTCAGCCGCATTTTCCAGGGATGTGAGCGCGCTTCGTACCTTTTCGTTATTGCGGCTATCTTTTACTGCATTCAACCGTGCTAGCTGCTCGGAACGCACCTGCTCATTATCCACTTCCCGCACATCAAATCCTGTATCGCTGCCTTCGTTAACCTGAAAACGATTCACTCCCACAATAACCTCTTCACCGGCATCAATCCGCGCTTGCTTTTTAGCCGCTGCTTCTTCTATTTTAAGTTTAGGAACTCCTTGCTCAATGGCCTTTGCCATTCCGCCTAAGCCTTTTATTTCTTCCAGATGCCCCCACGCTTGTTCTACTAACTTTCCTGTGAGGGATTCAACGTAGTAAGAACCTCCCCAAGGATCAATCACCGGAGTGATAGTTAATTCTTCCTGCAAGAAAAGCTGAGTATTACGAGCAATCCGAGCCGAAAACTCGGTAGGCAAGGCAATAGCTTCGTCTAGTGAGTTAGTATGCAGCGACTGGGTTCCACCAAAGACAGCAGCTAAAGCTTCCAGGCAGGTTCGAGCCACGTTATTAAACGGGTCTTGCTCGGTGAGACTATAGCCCGAGGTTTGACAATGCGTACGCAGTGCCATCGATTTAGGATTCTGCGGATTGAATGGCTTCATCAGTTCGGCCCACAGTAATCTACCAGCCCGTAATTTGGCAATCTCCGTGAAAAAGTTCATACCAATTCCCCAGAAGAATGACAAACGAGGAGCAAAATCGTCAATTGCTAAACCTGCTTTCAGTCCGGTTTGCACATACTCCAACCCATCGGCTAAAGTGTAGGCCAACTCTAAATCGGCCGGAGCACCAGCTTCATGCATATGGTAACCGCTGATACTAATTGAATTGAACTTAGGCATATGTTGAGCGGTATAGGCAAAGATATCAGCGATAATCTTCAGCGAGGGCGCAGGGGGGTAAATGTACGTATTTCGCACCATGAACTCCTTCAGAATATCGTTCTGAATAGTTCCTTTGAGTTGTTCGGGCTTCACGCCCTGCTCTTCCGCCGCTACAATATAAAACGCCATAATTGGAATTACCGCCCCGTTCATAGTCATAGAGACCGACATTTGATCGAGTGGTATTTGATCGAACAATACCTTCATATCCTCTACTGTATCAATGGCTACTCCCGCTTTTCCCACATCACCCGTTACGCGCGGATGATCCGAATCGTAACCCCGATGAGTAGGTAGATCAAAAGCTACCGACAAACCTCGTTGCCCAGCGGCCAGATTTTTACGATAAAACTCGTTCGATTCAGTAGCAGTAGAGAAACCCGCGTACTGTCGGATGGTCCAGGGGCGGGTTACATACATGGAGGCGTAAGGCCCCCGTAGGTAGGGTGGAATTCCGGCTACAAACCCCAGGTGGTTTAACTCATCTACGTCAGACTGGTAGAAAACTGAGGGCAGTGCTTTTCCTGAGGCTTTTGACGAAACTGCCCGAGGGGAAAGTCGTACTGGTTTCGCTTGGTATTTTTGGAAATCTGGCTTCATGGTAGTACTCGGCTAATTATATTCAACAACGGGAGAAGGTCAGCCTGAGCGTGTATAACAGCATCTATTACTCTTTTTTGTAGTAACTCAGCTAGTAATGGAGTGGTCCCTACCACTATTTTTGGCACTAAAGCTAATTCGGCATGATTCGCCTCCTCCTCTAAGTGTGATTCGTACCAAGTGTCATCGCCACAGAAAATTATAACGGCTGGTTGACCTTTTTGCAAACTAGCTGCTAGCGAATTTTCTGCGGTAGAATATGATACGCCTAAAGTTGTTAGCAGCTCTGTAACAAAAGTTATTTTTTTACTAACCATTGAGTTATTTGTGCCTCTAGACCCCAAAATGGCAACTAAAGGCTCCTTCTCTTCGGGTAACTTATCTATTCTACGCCGAACATTCTCCCATCGCTTCATGTACGATGGTACGCTTTTATTATCTAAATCGTGATCATTTGTTATCTTTTCCAGAGGATTTGCATAGCGCGTTACGCCTACTACTGTTCTTTTTTGCTGCAACAGTTCTTGCTCTCTTTTTTCAATGTTTGGGTGAAACTGTTCGGCTAAATTTATTACACCTGACCGATAATACCCTCCCTCTTTTTCTATTACCAAAAATAGCTTCCAGGCTTGTTCTACCATATCATCTATCAACTTAGTGAAGAAGTACGCTCCATCAACCGAATTCTTTACATCGTGCAAACGTCCTTCCTCACGCAGTAGGTGCTGAATATTGGCTGCCATCCTGATTCCAAACTCGCTAGGTTGATTGTACCGGAAATCATGACAGCGAAGGGATACCACGTCAGCCTCGCCCACAGTAGCGGCCAATGCTTCTACGGTATTTCTCATCAAATTTGCATCGGGGTCATACAGACTTTTATTCAACGTGCCCGACATAGCCCGAATCTCAATATGGTAAGGATTGCAATCTGCTCTACCGTAGGCATCAAGTATATAACGCATAAGTACGCGTGCTGCTTTAAGCTTAGCTACATCCAGATAAAACTCTCCGCTAAGACTTAAAGCCAGCTCAGTTTGCATCACTAGCGATTCTACTGATACTCCTTGGTCAGTAAGCTGATCCCAGTGAGCTAATAACAGGCTCAGGGAAGCGGCCAATTCTTGAACCGCGGTTGCTCCCTCATTACCCAATACATCGCCCCGAATTCCTAACCACCGAATATCGTTTTTATTGGTTTGCTCATTTATCAATGATGTCAAATCTACAACTTGTTTATCGCTTAAAGGTGAGTTGGGATTAGACACTGACGAGTTATAAAGGGTAAGCCCTAGTTTATTTTCCTTTACAAAATGTTCAACAAACGAAGCAATTCCAGTACTATCACCGTGTTCATAAGCTAATGCCGCCGATTGTATCGTTGAAACCTTATTTTCTCCCCCAAAAAGCCGACTGGCTTGGGCTAGCGACGAGAAGACATCTTCTAAACCCAAACGACTCATATCTATATCCGCAGTGTCCAGCGAAGGTTCAGCTAGCATTATACTGATCGTTGGGCAAATTAACTCCTGAGAAATAGGAAGTTCGTACTCCACCGTCTGCCTATGACCTATTGATTCGGCAGTGTTAGTCGCCGAAAGCATTAAGTCTTCGAACCGAAACGTATAAGGAAACAAGATAGACTCAAACTTACGGGTCTCCCGATTGGCCTGCTCAATCCACTCCGACTCAGTTTTAGGTTGAAATCTGTCAAACATATAGAGTAAATAACAAGTGTACTATTGAATTTAACTGGGTGTCAGCCTCTTAGGTTACCCCGCTCTTTTTACCATTTCAGTTTTAGAAAATAGCTTTTTTCCCTAAACCGTAGATTATCAAATTGTTAACATTTTTCTCCGCTCTTAACTTTACTTACTACTTTAATATCTAACTAATATGGAAGCATTTTTTAAGACTAAAATTTTATGATTTTTCTGTATATAAATTTTTCTGGACGTAGCAGATTTAAAATTTACTAAGCAGTACAACTACTATTTTACGCTTTTTTCTAGCTGATCCATAGGTAATTATACCTGAACCATTCATTTAACTCTTAAAATCAAAAGCTGGGTTTATTCTCTCTCAGACTAGATTTACATTTTGCAGAATTCTAATAATAATCCAAGTCAATATCTGACTCGTTTTTTTCTTTATTTTTTTTTTCCAACCTTTACTAACGCTTCGCAAATTAATCCTCGTACTGGCATCGCTAATTTGTAATTCGTTCAAAATAGAATGATGGCAGACTAATTGCTAATAATGATACTTGCTTATGCGATCTAACCTACTACTG
>NZ_CP120684.1 GCF_030506325.1 Tunicatimonas pelagia
ATGCTGTCTTTGCCTTTAGAAAAAGTCTTTTGGAAAAGGTTTTTGAGTTGTTTAATAGTAATTATTGGACTAGCCAATTCTACAATCAATGGTCAGATTCCTAAATATTGGTACTTTGGTCATGGATTAGTAGTCGATGATTTTAATAATGATTTCCACGATGATATTTTAGTCTCAAATTTTAAAGGTTCAATTACATTGTATCTATCAGATTATTCCTCACAAAGCATAAAGTTTATTGAGCAACCAAGTATTAATGTTTCGTGCGATATAGGATCTGAAATGGAAAGCGGTGATTTTAACGGTGATACAAATACTGATTTCATTGCCACAGTCACATCATCACCTAGATATGTCCGTGGAGGCTCCTTTTTGCAATATTTCGGGGATGGAAGAGGTGGCTTCGAGTATATAAACAGGCTATCCCAAGAAGGTATAGGAATTGACGAATTTCTGGACGGGTTTGGTTCTAGTTTAGCAGTGGGGGATATAAATAATGATGGATACGATGATGTAGTGGTAGGTGCGCCAGGTGAACACCTCCCAAACCAGTTTTTAAGGAATAAACCTTATGGAGCTTTATTCGTTTTTTTTGCCAAAAATGACGCTTTAGATCCCATAGGTTATTTAAAAATGTACGTCGATACAAGGGCACCCTTTCGTCAGAATGTTTATGCAGGATCTCTATTTCCCCGTCCAATAGCATTAGGCCAATCAAATAAATCGTTTATTGCTGTAAGTGCCATGGATTCACCCGCTCCCTACTATCTTAATGGTCGGCTACGAGACAATACACGAAGATTCAGAGGCGGGGCTGTTTACACATATTTATACTCAGAAGGTGAGATAGAAGAAAATGGTATCATATTTGAACTTCCAGAATTTTATGAAAATAACACTACACCAATACCCGCATGCAACGATGGAATCGATAATGATGGTGATGGTCTTACCGATCTAGATGACCCTGGCTGCACATCAACAACCGATACTAATGAATTCAATGTAAGCGATCTTTCAGGATTTACAAATTTACTATTGACTAACTGTGATACTGATAGATCGCAATATAAAGTTTGGATTAGAAATATAACTGATAATACTGGATGGAATGAAATAGGTGAAATAAACTATCAAGGTAATTCATCTGGTACATGCCCATCTGGTGCATATCAACCATTTAATGTTACACTGGCAGGTAATCAGAAACTGTATGAAGTAGTCGTCGTTGATTCAAATCTATTAGGTTGTGGAGGACGTAACGATCCCACCTATGCCAGTTGCAGAAAGTGGTCTGTGGTACTAAGATCGAATCCAAATGGTGGTGTAGCAACTCAATTGCTTTACTAATATATATAATTGGTCTTTTTTTTAGTCCTCTCGTTTATAGCTCTAAAAAGGTAAAGTAATTCTCTGGTATCAGTCTACTGTAAAATCTGTCCGCTTATGCTGACGAACCCAATCTCCTGATACTTCATCAATGTTTCACTCTTCGCCAACCAGCCTGCTGTGCTTCTTCTTCACTACAGAACCAGCGCTCTCCCTTAGTTTCGTCGATACTCGTCTTGTTGTACCACGGGCTTGTTGGAGTGTGATAGATTTTTTCACCGGACCGGCTGATGTTTCCTTTGATCTTACAATCGGCCGATGTTTCGGGAGCTCGGCTCATCGATATTTTCTGGCCCGGCTGGCTTTTGGTTATTTCTGATTGCCTACCCCTACTCGACCGATAGCTCCAAGGCTCTTCAAACTGGTACTGCCAAATACCTCGTTTCTCGGTTTGAGCCAATTGCTCGGTAGTTACGTAGTCGCTACTGTACCTTCGGTAAGCCAGGGCGTATCCTTGTGCCACCATCCATTCGTTGATATTGATTCCATCTACAAAGCAGGTGGCAATCTGCCGGCCGTACTTATCAACTTCTGAAGACTGGCATTGGACGGTACGGCCGGCAATGAAACGATCAAGTGCTAGGGCCGCTTGCTGTCCGCAGCGGATCTGCTTACTCGATACATCGGTACACCACTGGCCAATTTCAGGAGCATCGATCCCCAGTAAGCGTACGCGTACCCCATGAATCTCAATGGTATCTCCATCTACGACTGTAGGAATGCCGATGAGCGTTCCAGCGAGCAGGTTCCACCAGAGAATAAAAGAAATAACCATTGGCCAAAGTTCGCCTGAAGGTAGACAGCAAAAAAATGAAAAAACGTAGCAGGTTTGTCCCGTAAGTTTTTCCAACTAATTCAATGCCATAAAATACTAGGGTTTAAGTGTTAGTGTTCAGAATCCTCCATCTTGACATACCCCAAGCTAATAGGAGTCCGGATATCATATCCCATATACCCCACCATCCGGCAAGAAAAGCCATTCCGCCCCTTCCATCGAAAAAATTAAAAATAAGAATCAGGGCTAATCCGGAATTTTGTATTCCAGTATCCAAACTAATTGTACGTCGGTCTTTGTAGTTTAACCCCAATCCGGTTGCTACTGCATAACCCAGTGAGTAGGCAGCAGCATTGTGAATAAGAACGATCATGAATAGCAAATGAATGTAGCGATAGAAGTTATCAAAATTGTTACCCAGGGCTACAACAATAAACACCAAAAATATGATGACAGAGATTACTCGAATCGGCTTCAGGATGGCTTTCGTTATGCCGGGTCGCCAGCTGGCCCACGTCATTCCTAAGAGCAATGGGATCAAAACAATGAATACCAGCGTAGTGAGAATTTGAAATACCGGAATTTCCACTGCTTGCAGCGTAGTTTGGCCGCGCAGATATACTCCTGACCAAAGTGAAAAATTCAGGGGTAAGGTAATAAATGAAACTAGTGTCGTGAGAGCCGTCAGGCTTACTGAAAGTGCGCCGTTCCCTCCTGCCAGGACAGATAATAGGTTAGATAATGTGCCACTTGGGCACGAGGCGACTAATATCATGCCTAGAGCGATGCTCTGGGTAGGCTGAATTAGCAGTACAATCAGATAGGTAACCAGAGGTAGCAATACGACCTGGGCAAGCAGGCCTACGGTGATCGCCCTGGGGCGGGTGAGTAACCGTTTAAAATCTGCTACAGTAAGCTCAAGAGCGATACCGAACATAATAACTGCCAGGCAGAAGTTGAGCACCCACAGGTTTTCCTGGCTGAAATGAAGCGTTTGTTGATCGAGGTTTTCCATAGAGGGCGCAAATAACCGAAATTTGCCCTCCTTAGACAACCTACACGAGCGATCCTTTTTCTACCGCTTGATCAGTTGCGGGCCTCTTCGTACAGTTTTTTGATAACGTCCCCTCTCCGGTTGACCCCTATTTTCGTAAAAATATTTCGTACATGGGTCATTACGGTTTTATCGGAGATATTCATTTGGTCAGCAATTTCTTTATTGGTAAATCCTTCCTTAAGAAGTTCTACCACTTCAACTTCTTTATTCGATAGATCGTATTTTTTGTAAGTAACCGTTAAGTCTACCGAATGGCTCATTACGCCATTCGTGGTTTGCCCATTATCATCAGACGGATTAAAATGCGATTGCCCATTGCTATGATTGAGGCGAAATCCCGACTGTATTTGTCCGATCAGTGCTCGGTTTAGGTTACGTGAGTTCTCAATAACTGATCGTACTTTTTGCAACAATATCGGTAGCTTAAAAGGCTTCTCAATAAACCCTAATGCCCCTAGCTTGAGACTGATCATTTCATTAGCACCTCGCGATTTCGCGGTTAAATAGAGCAATGGAATATGGCTGTAATTTGGATTACGCTTGATAATTTCGCCAAATTTAAACCCGTCAACATTGTCCATCATAACATCCGAGATGATGAGATCCAAATGGTCAATCATTTTGAGTTTCTGTAAAGCTTCTCTGCCGTCCAGTGCGGCGTACACATTGTACTCCTCCGATAGCTTATCGGTTAGGTACCGAAGCATGGATACGTGATCCTCCACCACTAGTATTGATGGACGTTGGGTATCGCCTACTACATCCTGAACCGGTGCCACATCCGGTAGTATTTTTGATTGCCCAACTCTTGGCGAAGCAATATCCACTATCTGATCAGCATCTTCATTTACGGGAAGACTAATTTTTACGATGAGCCCCCTAACGGTATTGCTGCTTAGCTCAATCGTACCGGATAGACTTTCTACTATTTTATTGACGATTGAAAGGCCCATACCAATTCCTTCACTACCTCGCTTCTTTTGGCTTGCCTGAAAGTAAGGGCGTAGTACTTTTGCCCGAAGGTGCTTGGGTATTCCTCTTCCGGAATCGGATACTTTAAATACAGCCCTACCTTCTTCTGTATATAGCATCACCGAGATTCTTCCCCCAGCGCTGGTATACTTGATCGCATTCTCTACGATATTATTGACGATGCGTACTAAAGCATCCGGGTCTGCTTGCACTAGAACTGACTCTTCCAGATCGTCTAACAGCTGAATCTTCTTATTTGCTGCTAGGGGTTTGAAAAGTGATAGCCCGTTAGTAAGTATACCGCTAAAATTAGCCGTTTGCTCATGATCGTAAATATTTACTCCTTTATCCAGTCGTTCGATATCAAAGTAGTTTACAATATCCGTGATTAGTTTTTCTACATTATAGCGTATGACCGATAGCTCTTCATTTACCCCGTACTTTGCAATGTAGTCCGACAGATAGTTATGAATCAGCGTAAGCGGTGTTTTCGTCTCATGCGCTAAGTTGACAAAATTATTCCGTTGCTGAGTAATGGCTAATTTTAGTGCTTCAGTACGCTCTTCAATGACCTTTTCTCGATTCTTAATCGTGTTGGAAAGCAGTGCGTTGGTTTCCTCTAAGCTACTGATGAGCTCCTTGTTCTTTCTTTCCGATACTAGTAATCGCTGGTATTCATTTTGGGCATCCCGAACCAATGATTGTATATACACTGCGGTCATGAACATCAAGCCGAGGTTGGTAGACACGTGCTCGATCACGTTGTTCATATTGAAAAATATAATAAAAGGCAGCAGTACCCAGCATGAGATAGCACTGATCACTGAAAATAAGTAGATTCGGTAATCCCGCCGCTGTGAAGGCTCTGTCTGGTCGTATTTATGGACTAGGAAGCGGATAACTCTGTACACAAAATACAATCCGTACAGCGTTGGTATGGGGAGTAATATCATCTGACTAAACCTGATATCTCCGGTGGCAAATAATACTACATCAAAAACTAAAAATGGAACGAAGAGAAAATACCAAACCCCTCGGGTTGACAGCCACCGAAGATGCGCTAGGTTGAATGTCTCATAGATATAATAGATGAAATACATACTCATGGCAATCGCGGAGATATGACCAATAGTATACTGTATTTCCAATGGAATAGAGGAGTCATAATTGGGTACCAGTCCACCAGTAATGTTGTAGACAATGAGCATGAACAGCAGTATCAAGTACAATCGCCTTGATTTGTCACTGGGACGCTCTAGGTAATAAAGGAACTGGAACAAAAACGCAACTATCTCAACAACGATGATCGCTAGTACGATAGGATCAATAAGGCTTTCTGACTGCTGCATAATGGTATATGGTGTGATGAATTAGGTAATAATCGGAGCCCGCTCGAAGGATGCATTCTCATCAAAGAGCTTTCGGTAGGTCGCCATCGTGCGCGCCTTCTTGCAGCCTAAGGCTTCCATGACCCTTATCATTTTCGGATTAAAGTCCCCAACCCAACTAACAATATAGTTATCGTACTTGTAGTTGTCAGTAGAGGCAACCCGGTTGAGGATATCTTCAAAGAACAATCCTTCTAACCCTCTTCGCTGGAATTCCGGTTTGACGCCAAAAGTGACCCCAAAAACAGTACTGGGAGGAGATACTTGCTTGTAGTAAAGAAATTTAAGTTTACCCCACCAATTCATATTGTCTCCTACCTTTTTGTAAATCTCATTCACATTAGGTAGCGCGATCATAAATGCAGCGGGTTTACCCCGGTAGAAGACAAACATCAGCACGTCCGGATCTACAATCGGCTTGATGCGTTCCAGGGTCGTAAACACCTGCGCTTCCGTAATTGGTTTGAAGTTATCTAGTACGCTAAAGGCATCGTTGTATATTTCCATGAAGTAGTTGGCGTACTGTCGGGCTTTTTTCTTTTCATAGTGCCTGATTTCCACTTCCCCTTGCTGATGCAGACGCTGCGTATGACGTTGGTATATGGGGGGCAATGGGTCGTGAAACGAGCGGTTGAATATGAGCTGCTTGAAGTAAATCTTGAAACCATATTCTTCAAAGAAATTCACGTAGTACGCTGGGTTATACCCCTGGTTTGCGTAAGGGCTTAGCTCAAAGTTTTCTATGATCAGTCCCCAAAATTTATCCCGCTCTCCAAAATTTATGGGTCCGTCCATGGCTTCCATTCCCCGCTCTGCTAGCCAATCTTTACAACGATCAAATAGCGTGAATGCAGCCTCACGATCTTCAATGCACTCAAAAAACCCCATTCCTCCAGTTGGCTGCTGAAACGTCTGTGCATTACGGTGATTGATAAAAGCCGCAACGCGGCCGATACACTCTCCAGAAGCATTCTTTAAAATCCATCGTTCAATTTCCCCATGGGCAAAAAAGGGGTTCTTATTAGGATCAAATACTTGTTCTATTTCCTGACGGACGTAGGGAATCCAGTAGGGATCATCTTGATAAATAGTGAAAGGAAGTAGTCTAAACTGCTCAATTTGTTCCGAACTTCGGACTGCCTCAAGTGTCAGGCTACTGGTTATAGTGGTACTCATGGACACAACGGTTAGGGTATAGTTAATTGGTAAATAGCCGAATAGTCGTTGACCGTTTAGCAATCGGAATCACTAAATAGTTGATAACATTCAAATTGAATACGTCTTGCTGATGTGGTAAGCGCAGTAGTCGGCGGCTGGAAAATAGGTAGGGTTTGCATAGTATTGTTACTGTTGATCTATTAACAGGTAAGTAGGCAAATAGTCCTATGACCTTTATTACATAAGCTATCACTTTTAAGATACCTTAAATGTACATCATTATTGGTCTGCTTGGTTTCATCTGGCCTAAAATATGTAATTATTTTTATACTAATATCATTTGAGAGGCGAATATTACTTAATTATAAGGACGGAAATACTTAGCATTAAGTATTGACTCTACTAGCGTAGTCAACTAGCTTCGTTGTAATTCTATGTTGAGGCAGTCAATCAGTGAACAGGTCATCCAGGCTAATCTGCAATAGTTGGCAGATACGGTAGGCTACCAGCAGGCTCGGGTTGCTTTTACCACGTTCGATGCGGGAGTAATGGGTAATGTCGATCTCAACGCGTTCGGCAACATCAGACTGGGTATAATTGAGGTTTAGCCTTGCCTGCCTGATCCGACTCCCGACCATCTCATTTAGCTTTTCCTGGTTTTCCATAGCACAAGAAAACAGGAAAGCATGGGCCATAGAACAGCAAATAGTCCTATGATTTTTAGTATTTTTTATTTAACTATGAAGATGATATTGGTTATGACAAACGAAGAAGTACGCCAACTTTCCCAGTTAATGATTAGCTATTTTGGGCTTAAACCAGATCATAGGATTTCAGCACCGACTCTCCCACCCTTCTACACTATCGTAATTCAACGTTTCCTATACCACGAGCATAACTTGTCGTACGATCTGGATAGTAATAATTATAAGCCCCGTCCCCCCGCTACCCCGTATTCTTCAACAAATACAAGTACTGAGCTTTCAGCTGCGTTAACGCAGCTTTGCGAGCACTATTGGAAGAGTTATCGGGTGGTTCACGGAAGTGATGCGGAGCCACCGCAGTATTTAGTGGATGTGGTGGATTTCATTGAAAGAAAATACTTCCTGCTGTTTTCTTACGAAACCGGATCGTTCAGACCCGATTGATTGTACCTTAACCCCTATTCCTATGAATGAAAGCAACCCACTTACAGAATCGCAAACACAGTTTATTATGGATGTTGAGATAACGATGCGGGAGGTAGACACTCGCAATATTACCATGCATGAAGGATACCGACGCTTGATTCAGACTTTCAAATCCCACATTACTGCCGATGGTAGCGATCAACCAGAAAGTACGAAGGAAGAACCGTCCTAGCGGATCTTACTAATAAGACGCGAATATAATCTCCGGCTCCAAGGCAATGAGAGTAAAAGTCAAGCTTTCGATGCAAGCTCTAGGCGGTAATCGCTAACAAATTTGCCATATTTTTCGTATATTGAGCTATAAAACTAAAGATTATGTCCGAGCTCCAAGGAAACACATTGATTGTCGAAGGGGTGATGCCCCCAGCTAAGTTCCAGAGAATTTTCGACCTGATGGACGAGCTACACGAAGGTAAAATCACCCTAGAGCAGTACCGGCAGATTCCTAAAGAAGACCGCCGGGCGGCCCGCGCCTGGAGGGTACAGCAGGCCAATCAAGGTCTGGCTGAACGTTATCCTGACTGGGAGGTAAAAACCCATCAATGAGCCTTACCAAGGGTCACTTTGCCGTTGATCCTGCGCTTAATGTCCCTTTCTCGGGTGGCTCGGGATCCCAACTCGATCGTGATCGGCTCCGTCTTCTGAAACTGGAACTCAAACACAATCCAAAAGCAAGGTACATCAAACAAGCCGTAAAGGAATTTGTACCTGGTATGCAGAAGTCGCTAGAACGAATTCCCACCGGAAGCACCATCATTGTAACCCCTTCCACCTCGGGATACAATACGATTCCTGCTGATCTTGCAAAAGCCCTTCAAAAGAGTCGTGCTGATCTGGAATTCGTCAACCTCAAACAAGATATTATAGAGACTGATCATGATTTTCAGTCGAAAGTGAAAGGCAATTATGGGAACCTGGCCCATGATCCCCGACAGTTTATTTTTAACGAGGCAAAGATCAAAGGAATAGCCCAGAATAAGCCCTCGGCGTTTATCCTAGACGATTCCGTTTCTACGGGAGAGACGTCCTTTGTACTCCAACGCCAGCTATCTAAACGGGGCTTGTATGCGCAAGGAATGGTTGCCGCAGTTTCTCGAGGGCAGTATCATACCTATCCTTCAGACATGCTGCGTATATACAACAAACTCACCGAAAACTATCCCTCTGACTATCACCCTTCGCAGATCCGACAAGATATATACACCCAGTTCGCAGGATTTCCCCGGAAGAAAGCGGCTGATTTTGAACGCGCTATAACTTCCGGGAATGCTTCCTATCGAGCTGAAGCCATTCAGTACCTCAGAAATTCCTCTGAGCACTATCGGTCTGAACGACTCGATCCTCAAAGCGTGTTAGAAAGAACACCCCCAGAACGTACCCCTTGGGTAAAGCAACCTACCCGCTCAACCAAGGATCTACGAAATCAAATTTCTATTAACTACCCCAATCTTAGTGATGAAGATGCTGACCGCTACAGCAAAATGATGCAACAGCAATCAGGAAAAGGCGGTAGTCAGGGAAAGGGGTTTGGAGCTGAGCTGGAGTAGGCAGAACTTAATTCCGTTCCGAAGGCTCTACTACTCGTTGGAAGCGCTCACAAAGGGTAATGTATTCATCATATTCATCCCTCGTGGTAGGAAAAGTTATACACTCCCCTACCTGCTGAACAGATGTAGCCTCCACCCGGTACACAACAGGAGAACTCGCCCCTTCCGGTAAATACTCAATCCGAACCATCTCTACTGCTGTGAAATCCCGGTACCATGAGATTATTGGCTGAACGATAAGCATACCCAATGCTAGAACCAAATAAGGAATCAAAGAGGTTGGTTTATTCTTCAACATATAACTAATGAGCTAGTTCTTTGGCATAAAGTTCCTCTCTGAGCGTCTTGCTGTGCTGATCGTAGAGCATGATGAGCAAGTCATCCGGAAGTCCATCTCCTCGCAGACATGAGTAGGTAACGTACTGATATCGGTCCGCCTTATGCTCCAGGGCTAGATAATGAGCTTCATCAAATAGGTATACATCCTTGCAGGGAAACCTCCCTACGTTGTAAGCATACAGTGCCTGACCATCAACAACCACAGCGTAAGTATCCTGAACCGCGTTTAAGTGCGTTGTCGCTAAAACATATCCCTCGATTCGGTGAAAGTAGATGGATACCATTCTTTTATTCTCCCAGATGACTTCAGCTAGAGAATGGTCTTTCAAAAATGGGAGGTTGTTGTTCTTAATTTCCGAAATAAGGTCAACAGCTTCCCTAGGCCGATTCGGATGACTGTGCTTCGCTTCCATAAATGTTAGGATAGTTGGTAACAATAGTTTCTACCTCCTTTTTGACTTTATTAAAATGTTCTTGGAGGATAATATTGGTATCTTCGATCGGGTTTCCGTTGGACTTGTGAACAAACTGTACAAATGGTTTAATTGTGTGCAACCGTTTAAAACGATGCCGCTTGAAACGAACCCAAAAGTAGGGCTGTGCTTCGTCAGTTGTTCTACCAACGAACTCCCCTTTTTTGAGTGTCTGAACCTCTTCCTGGCGAATGATGGGTCTCTCTTGAATTGAGAACCCATGTCCAATGTTTTGTCCCCCACTCTTATAATTTTTGCCCTCATTTTTTGAGATTATCTCCCGATCTTCTTTGCCAATCATAGCACTGACCATACGAGCGGTATCGGGGTGATTAATACGACCAAAAAAGATGTTATTCATATTGGCTATGATCGTCTGCGCTTTTTGGTGTCCGTATTTTTCTACCAACATTGCGGTATCCTGGGCAATCAAATTAAGGGCAATTTTATTGCTACGCGCAACTGCTCCTAAATGATCGAGATCATCGAGGTACATCGTCGTTGCTTCATCAAGCTCTAGAAAAGAGGGATGTTTACCCGCCACGTTCATTTGCTGAAGAGCGGCCGTGAATATACACGAGATGATAGGAGCTAACGATTTACGTATCTGGGGACTCATTCCCACGGATAGCAGTTTGGGGTTTTCCGGGTCATTGATATTCAGGTCAAAATCATTACCGGTAAGAATCCAACATAGTGCAGGAGTGTTTAAACGTACAATCTCATTTTGCAGTGAAGAAACCTGCCCCCCCAATTGCCGATCCGCATTGGCATCCAAAGAAGTAAGAATGCTTCGGATATAATCACCGGCGATAGGATCAACGAGTAGCATGGAAAAAACATGCTTAAAGTCCTGGTATAGTATCGTGTTGATTATGTGAGGGAGAGTGCACTGTTCAGGATGACGAACTTTATAGAACCAAATCAAAGCTGTAAACCAGTTAATAGCACTCTGGGTAAAGAACTTCCCGTTGGCTCCTTTAATGGCGCTGTGGTCAAGGTTATGATAAATACTGGTCGCCATCTCTTCAGCATAATTGATGCTTTTAACCTGATCCGGCCGTATCGGATTGAACCGGTGGCATCGATCTGGTCGCTCGAAATCCACAATGTAGAGTGGCATAGGAGCGGATTCCTTTTTAAATGGTTTTTGCCACCTTCGTCGCTTCTCCTTATTGATTAGTATTGTGTTTAACTCATTCGTAAGGGTAGGGAATTTATAGTCGTAAAGAATGCCACAGAATCCATTTTCTACATACTGATGCATGTAAGGCCTCACTACTGATTCAGTCTTCCCCGATCCCGAACCTGCAATAACCATGGTATGCCGGTAGGGTTCTGTAACGTTGATATAGCCCTTCCCTTTAGTGGGTAAATTGATTGACTCTTTCGTCTTTACTTTTCTTCTTTTCACAAAACCCTGGCCCCGTTGGTGTTTCTCAGGGTGTAGAAACGTACACAACATTAACAGCGTAATGGTAGCAACAAATAGGAATGGATAGCCATACTCAAAAGGAAATGGAGTTGATTCAAAGTATATAAATAGCACCCCGCAGACCAAAGCACCCAAAAAGGCAACCCCCTGTATCCTCGGAGCTATGTAAAAGGGCTGATGGCCCGGTTTCCTGTACTTGGGTATTTGATTAGCTACGCGAAGCAGCAAGATCCACAGAATAATGAACGATATTCTTAGCGGTAAGAGCAGTTGCTCAAGCCATTGGATCGGCTCAATCAACCAATCCACAATGCCCCCCTGGTGAATAACGAGCAAATAATAATCAGCACCTAGCAAGGCCAATACTATGACCGTGGTAAAGAATAATATATTGAGTAGTTCTCGTTGATAGTACATACGCTAAGAAAGTTCAGTACGATCGCTGCCTTGGCCACGCTCGTGATATTTTTTCAGTCTTTTTCGCTCTTCATCGAGTAATAACGTTTCCTTGATCAGGCCAGGGCCAGTACTTACACCCCCAATTTTGCTAAGCAGCTTTTTAGCTCCTGAGGTTGTTCCCAGTTGGGAGCTTGATAGGAATTTTGTCTGGTACCCTATGTTCTTATCAGAAAGGTATTGCTGGTCTAATGTACGAAAATATTCTGATGCTTTTTGGTCTCTTCCTCGTTCTGCATAGAAGTAAGGATCATGGGTAAAATCTCCTTGAGCGAAGCGATACTTCAGTTTAGTCAGGTTCACAAAGAAGGCCCTACTGTAGTTGCACTTTTCCCCAATGTCCTGTAGTCGTTGTGGGTCAATTTTCTCATTACCGGTATGGAGGTTAATATGTTCCACTGCTTTGGCTATTTTCTCTCTAAAATACGAATGATCTCGTTCACTACGCTCCTTATAAAAACCAGGTTCAATAGTATCCCTACTGTAACCAAACATACTTTGGAAGTGCCGAGCACTGCGTTCTTGAAAACCCCTTATGTGAAACCTCGCTTTCTTAGTTCTGGGATTAAGCATGTATCGCTGATCGCGATCTCTTCTACTTACTATGATATGCACATGCTTATTAAGACCTGGCTTCTTATCCCCCACGCTGAAGACAGTCTGATCGAGTTTACCTAACTCACGTTTGACAGCTCGTTGAAATATTCGTTCTATTTCTTTCCGGTCATTCTGATCTTCGCTGTCATGCAACTGCCCTACCCGCACCTGTTCGGCTTTGCTTAAGAAACTTAAATTATTCAAGTCAATGTTTTTCACATCTCGATCTTCATGAATGGTAGCATACCATACCAAGTCATTGGATGACAGTTTCTTTCCATCTTTTAACCGAAAGGTCTCAGCATAGTTGTTCATCACCTGGCGTACATATTTCCTTAGTGCTGCGTCGTCATTTTGTATATGAGCGAGTTCATTTTCGCTTGGACTAACCACAATACTTAAGAACTTCTCCTGGTCAGTGCGAACCCCTTTCGTATTTCCGTTAATGGCATCGCGCACTTCCTTCGCAGAAATTTTATCATTTTGCTGATTGAAAAAAATGTCAGTATCCTCGCTTTCTTCCTCTTTAGACTCGTGTTGAAGATACTCAACAAGCATGACTACTGAACCAGTATTGTCGTAAACTTTACGACCGTCCCTAGAAGGATTGATGATTTTGATGTGCATATTACGCCTTTGCCTCTTTGATTTTCTGCTCTACGTAAGTACTTATTTCCCGCATACGCTCTTCTCGTTGGTTGGGTTCTACCGCGACTTCTAATAGCAAAATTAGCAATGCATCCTGATACAAACGGTTGCGAATGACCTCCTCGGTCAAGTCTGAAAGTAAGGTTTGCTCCTGATGAACGATGTAACTTATGATCCTATCCGTGCTTTTTTTCATGACCTGGAGCAGGTCAAACGACTGTCCTGGACTGTATTCTAATGGATTTATACCCCGGTTCGCAAAGAACCCCATACTCGCCTCAGCGTATTTCTTCAATGTCATCCGATGATTTTTTGCCTCTGCGCCATACTTTGCGTGCAGGGCACTATTTATCTGTAGCGGTTTTCGCTTTGTCATACGTAAAATTTTACTAAATATAATTGATAATCAGTAATTTGCAATGAATAGTATACAAAATATCAGCTGAAAAACTATGTTTTTCATTCTAAAGTATTCAATAACAACTATTTACATAGTAATTGAGTTGTTTTGTAATCTTTACTTCTTGCTGATACTTCGTATCACATTATACACACACCCTCATAGCCACCCTCTACGCTCTTTCTTTTTCTGACCGCATCAGACGCTTATGTTGCTTACCTCCCAATCTGCAGTTCAGACCGCCTTATTTAAGGCTCTGTACTGTCCGATGGCTATTGATGGGGTATATATCCATATTTGACTTGCATCGCTTAAAACGCCTTAAAATGGACAATTCCTAAAGTAAGCTCTTAAAACAGTTCTTTGGTCTAAAAATGATTGCGCTCCATAGATTAATGGGTTAATGGGTTAATGGGTTAATGGGTTAATGGGTTAATGGGTTAATGGGTTAATGGGTTAATGGGTTAATGGTATACTATATCTATGATTTCATGGTTTCATGGTTTCATGGTTTCATGGTTTCATTAATTTATAGAAAATTATTTTAACAGTTTATTGAATTCATGGATTAACGTATCTATAATTACATAAATTAATATATTACTGGTTTAGTACATTCATGATTATATTATTTAATGAATTAATGCTTATAATATTCTAATAATCAATTAACTCATAGATTAATGAAAGTATTATCAATATCTAACAAGAAGGGGGGGGCTGGCAAAACCGTGGTCTCAGCATTATTGGCAGTAACTCTCTCTAGGGACTACAATAAAAAAGTACTAATGCTCGATGTTGATGAGCAGCAGACACTTACCGATGTGCGAAGACAAGATCAAGATTATTGTGCAGAATTCCCGTATGAACTAATCGCTAAACCATTTAGAGTATTAGTAGAAACAGCTAATGGAGTTGAGATAAAAAAAGATAGCAACGGAGATGAGGTTAATCCAGCAGCGGACTTCATAGAGGATTTGAAGGAAAACCCACAGTACGATGTGGTACTGGTAGATATGCCGGGAAGAACAGATGATGAAAATATACTTGACGTAATCACAGTATTGGATGGAATACTGGTACCTATTGTAACTGATCAAAATGACAAACTATCCTCAGCTAAATTCTTAGAGAGCGTCCATAAGATTAAAGAATATTATAAACAGCAGGGAGTGGATTTCACTACTTATGGATTTCAAAATATGCTTGACGGTAGGAGAGAAGAACAGGAGTTAGAACAATTCTGTAGATCGATCAACCTCAATTTATTTGATACTGGTCTAAGGGATATGGTAATCTATAGCCGATACAATACGTACGATAGTTATCTAGCGAAAGGAAGTAAAATAATGGGCGATTATGTACCCCGTACAATAAAGGATGAGCTGAAGAGCTTCACTGAGGAATTTATTGAGAAATTTAACATTTGATATCATGGCCAAAAAATCAGTCGTAGCAGATTTACCTAGCGCAAGCCGCGGTAGAAAAAAATTAACCAGAAATATTCTCTCAGAAAGCTTTAAGGAATCCTATCCGGAAGAAACAGAAGCTGCCAAAGCTATCGCTGATGCAGACCAAAAGAAAGAATCTGATGTAGAAAATAGTAACTCTACAGTAAGTGTTGACGAAGATAAAAATACACAGCCTACCGATATCAAAACAAATGATGAGAAAAAGTCCTCCGAAAAAGCACCAGTTGCTAAGAGAAAGGGAACTCGGAAGAAAGCCAAAGTAGAAGAGGCCGGTACAGTTGAAATGGAGCAGCCAATAAAAGAGTTTACAACTCTTAACTGTTTGAAGCCCACTCATGCTAGAATAGCAATTGTTTCAGCTCTACTTAGGGAACCCGTCTATAAGATTCTTGAAGAAGCCTTAAACGACTATGTAACCAAGCAAAAAAAGTCAGGAAAAATAACGCTGGATATATAGCAGAAGAATGATAGCCTTTCACAAAAAGGAGAAAAGGTAACAGTTACTGTGAGTACTTATGTATCAATGAGCCACAAGCGGGACAATAAGACCAGCTTGAACGAAGAGAATGTTGGCATATATGACAGTGGGTAGGAGGGATAACACGAAGATTTTCAACTTTGAGCTCTTGCTCTACGTATGCGGTATCAACAACAAGTTCAACATCAATTTCTTCAATGGGTAGTAAATTCGCTAAAGTATTCATGTCTATAAAATTTTATTGAAGTAAATAGTAACATGTAGTATGCTATGTGGTAGGAATTGAAAATTCTGAAGACCTGTTCTAAAGCCCTTGTTCTTTTTGGTTGCCATATGATTTACCTTTATCGAGTTGATTTCCTTTAACTACGTTCTCTGCCTCGACAAACTTCTGTACATCATTTTCCTGTAGATGAGGATATTTTTTGTAATAGCTTAATTGCTGATTAATTCGTTGACTATCTGGGTGTTGCGAATTAGAAACTACTAATCCATCGAGTTTATGATTGTATTGCTCTTTCAGTGAGCGATACCGGCTATCAGACATGTCATTAGTATTGGCGGAAGATTGACGAGCTTCTGGTTTCATTTCAGTAGCCCGTTGAAGGTGGGTATCAACGTCTTGTATTGCTTCTTGCCCCGATTTAATTTTATTCAAAGTTTCAGACATCTGATGATCTTTAGAAGGTTGATGGGAACCGAGTGATAAGCGCTTTACGTCATTGTCTACACTTACAGCAACTTGCTTAGACTTGGATGATTGCTCGGCAACGAATGCTTCGTCAATATCCGTCCCAATAGCTTTACCAAATTTCCGATCGCGGTTGACATAGGCAACCTCTGCTAGTGAAAATTCAACTGATTTACCATCAACCTGACGAGTTACGTAGTAACGGTTAAGATTTGGGTTATTGGAAAGTTCAGGATATTTCGTTTTGTCACGATCTCGTACAATTTCATTTACTGAATCAGGTGCAGGGATTTTATCTTTCAAAGATGCCTGTTCAGGATGCTGATAAGTAGGATCGTTCAATCTAGAATGGAACAATCGCTGGGCAAATAGATCTGCATTCCAATCTTTGAAACTGGACTTGTCAGTGTGAATTGGGACATTGGTGCTTTGTAAAGCTTCCTTGTAGAGCTGGTCATAACGTCGGCCTGCTACATCATCGTCATTAGCCAAGGTAACTGACCGCGCTCCAGAAGCCAATACAAAATGATTCGCGATTTCTAATTGTTTGTTCGAGGGATTACCAGCTGGGCTTAAGTATACTAGATTATCGTTGGTTTCTTTCCCATGAAGTTGGTAATGACTCATCGCATCTACCGGATCCTCGGTAATAACAATTCTATCAACTGGTGTATCGGGTCGGGTAGGGGAGGATACCCAAAGTCCATCCCGGTTACCTAAAAAACGTACCTTATGCGGACTCTTCATGGCCACGCCGGCGACCTTTCCAGTATCGTCCTTTAGAGGAAACGCCACAAAACGAGCATCCGGCGCGTCATTTAGCTTGATTTCATTATGGAATGCAGTATGATTCCGAATATCATGACCTAGCAACTTGTTTTCAAGAAACGGTTCATTAGCCCCACTTTCCCCTTCAACAATCTTAGCGACAATGAACATTTGACGCCGTTTCTTGGCCTCATCATCCTGGCTAGACTGTTTTTCCCTTTTAGTTGATTCTGGGGCCGACTCATTCCTCGACACATCGCCCAGATACATTTTTAAGGCTTGACGAGCCCCATCAAGATCTGTTCGCTGCCGACTCATGACAAAATCTACCACCGTGCCCTTATCGTTGGGATCGTATAGGCTTACGTAATAACTAGGATTTCTATATTCTTTGTTAATTGGAACATATACTTTATCACCTGTAGTCGGGTGTGAGTAGGCCCTATGCTTCCTAGAGTCCCGATCCTTATCGACTTCATATCCTTGATGTGTAAGGTATTCAGTGATGTCAATACGTTGTCTATAGTCCTTTAACTCGTCCTTAAGCCTATTATCGTTCATAGCGCTTGTATTTTTTGAAAGATGAATACATCAACTTTTGAGATTTTTTTTGAGTAACGTTTGGAAGCTAAAAAAAAAAATCAGTATGTTTACAAAGCAATTATAAAACTATTTATTGTGTTTTGGAAATCAAAAGGCAAGAAACTTAAAAATTACCAGGGAATACGAAATATCCAGTACCGATGTACGGATGAAGATATCGGGGTCAAGAAAATTCCCATTCGAAAGCAGCGACAAAGGGCCTTCCGAAAAATATTTCAAGAGCAAGCCAAATCAAATATGCAAGAGCGGCTAGAAAACTTTTCTCAATTTCAATCACAATTAAAACAGTAATCTTATGGAACAAAAACCATTGATTCAGTCCGGTTCTTTGATACAAAGAACCAATCCAGCAAACCAACCTAAAGTATCGCTATGCGGAAGAACCTTTCGCATGCTCGGCGGTATGAGGTGCGGATTCAGAGCCTTGATGGCGATGATATTGCTGGGAGTAGCATCCGTGCAATCGGCTCATGCCGAAATCGTGGATCAGTTCAATACCCTCGGGGAAGACGTTGAGGCTTGGGCGAATATTCTTATTCCAACGGTCATCGTCTTTGCTTTCATTGCGGTCATCTTTTATGTGGTCACTAGCAGTCCAAGATGGAGAGGTGCACTTGCTGTATTTGTCGTAGCACTAGTACTTTGGGGGGGATTAGACGAGATTGTGACCTGGGCGCACAAGATCGGCGGTGGTGATGGAACTGTCAATATCGTTGGCAACAACGGTGGTTCTGGTGGCGGAGCCGGCGGATGATGGATAGTTTTAAAAAATTGGACGAGCCACCCGGAGTCTTAGGAATTTCCTTTGAAGATTGGAAATTGCTTCTTCTGGTGGCTTGTACCGCCATTATGATGTCCAATTTTGCTGGTAAGCTCATTGACTTGCCATCCTGGACATTCTGGGCGATACTGTTCCTTGCTCTCCTAGCCTTTTACTTATTACGAAGAAGCAACAAAAGTAACACACCCTACTATATACAGAGTAGACTAGCCTGGAGAATCACGAAGAAAAACCTTATAGTAACTCACACAAAATTACATCACTATGATCAACCTGATG
Organism: Tunicatimonas pelagia; assembly: GCF_030506325.1. Lineage (NCBI taxonomy): Bacteria > Pseudomonadati > Bacteroidota > Cytophagia > Cytophagales > Catalimonadaceae > Tunicatimonas > Tunicatimonas pelagia. The sequence goes on from NZ_CP120684.1 coordinate 18,897, forward strand.
AGGAAGCTTCGTAAACAAGAACGGAGTCTAACTGATGCTTTCCCAGTGATAGCCATAGAAAATGATAAAGTTGTATTTCGAGATGGCCGGATCAGTATAGGTTTTGAAATTCATGGTGCCGAAATGGAAACTTGGTCTCCCGCTGATTACGGATCATTCAATAACCAGCTGGTACAGCAGTTAGGGAACTTCCCTGATGAAACCACTATCCAAAAGACAGATATATTTTATCATAAAGATTTTGTCGGAGATACTGATAGCAGAGAATTCTTTGAAATGAAGTTAAATAAGCACTTCTCTGACCATATAGTGCTTCATCATCGCAGCTATCTTTTTCTTACATTCCCTACCGAGGGCAGTCAGTGGCGGTCCGCAGTACATCCGTTAAACACGCTTATGGTCGCTACCAAAAGCATGATGGGTACGAACATTTTCCGGAATATTGAACGTTCTCTAGGATCTACTGAAGGGCTGGGTACCGAGTTTATGCGTGGTATTGATGGTAAGGGTGGAGTAACGCTAAGACGACTGTTGGGTAATGATTTACTCAAGTTGTATAACGACTATTTTACCCTTGATTTCAACGATGATCCGGAAGGGTACTCATGTGCTATTACGGCGAACCGTGATGGTGTGCAAGTAGGAGAAAAGCGATTGAATATCGTGACAATGCAAAACCGGGGAGCATTTATTGATGATGCCGTAGTGAATAGTCACGGAGTTACCTCAGCGTATACGTATATGTTGGGCAATTATCTTCAAATACCGCATATTACTACCACGACGTTGCGATTGGATAACACCGAAAAAGGATTAAAGAAACTGGATAATAATAACTTTTTCAACAAGACAGTAGGTAGGCTAAAAACCCAGGACAATGATATTAGTGGTGAAACCATTGAAGCTTTTACAGCGATGGTTCGTCGAGAAAATCAACGTCTTGCTTCTGTATCGGTAAATTTAATGATCTATGATGCCGATCCTCACATACGCCAAAAATATTTAGAAGATGCAAAGCGAGAGATCAGGGGAATCGCTGGCTCTCAATGTATCGTTGAAGCCTCCGATACCCTGGCCCTTTATTTTGCCAATGCCCCCGGAAACGCCTTCAATAATTATCGCTGGATGTTGATGAGTGATATGATGGGGAGTAAGTACTTTAATTTCACTACAAACACGCGTAGTGCTCAAAAAGGTGATCTGATATGTGACCGCTTTGGTAATCCTATCCGCGTAAACTTTTTCAATACGAAGTTGAGTAATCAAAATGCCATCATCGTAGGGGAGACCGGTGGCGGTAAGAGCTATACCAACGGCTTCTTTATGATTCAACGAAAAGAGCGAAAAGCACGGCAAGTGATTATTGACAAGGGGGGGACGTATCGCAATATGATGCAGATGCTCAATGGGGATACCTTCGAGCAGACGTATTTTGAGTATGATCCGGCCAAACCCATGTCTTTTGCTCCCTTTCGGGCGAACAAGACTACCGAAGGCATTTATGAGGTAGATCATCACAAGATTAAGATGATTATGGGACTACTCGTAACGATATGGAAAGGGGCTAAAAATATAGACGCTATTGAAGAAGTAGAAAAGAGTATCCTTCTGGATATTATTGAGCGTTATTACAAACACGCGGGTGAGCATGATATTACTGCTAGTTTTAGTACGTTCTATGAGTACTGTCAAAGCCTATTGCAAGCTGAGGAGAATAATACAAACGTAGCGAATTGGTTTAAGTACTTTGACATGCAGGCTTTTCTTCTAGTGACAAGAAAGTACTACGATGGGAACTTAAAAGACTTGCTCAATGCGGAGGTTCACCAGGACCTAAGCAGTCATGATCTTATTTGTTTCGATCTGGCCAATGTTCAGGACGACGAGATGATTTATCCAGTGGTCACTCAACTCATTATTCAACTGGTACTGGACCAGCTAAAAGATTTTCCTGATGATGAAAAATTCATTTATATAGATGAGGCCTGGTCTATGCTAGAAGGTACGCTGGGAGATTTTATGCAAGGAATGTACCGAACAATCCGTAAATTGAATGGATCAATTTGGATCATAACCCAGAACATCGATGATATCATCAAATCACGACATGCTCGGGCGATCTTGGCCAATGCTGCAACGAAGGTTGTACTAAGACACACTGACAATAGCTTAGCCCACGACGTGGCCGATGCCTTAGGCTTTACCGATCACGGGCGAGACCTATTATTCTCGCTTCGTGACGGTGGATACTTTCGGGACATCTGCATAAAGATGGGTGAACAAACACGCGTATACGCTTTGGAATCCCCCCCTCATCAGGACGCTGTACTTTCCTCGAAACCTGAAGAGCGAAACGAGTTTGTCCGCTTACTTAAAAAGTACGGAAGTCAAGCTCTAGCCCTGGAAGAATTTGTTGAGAAAAAACTATCAGCCTAATGGAAGTATTCGAAGGATGGAACCTAGGAATTCTAGTTGGAGACCTGATTGGAATCTTCATTAAGGTTGCCCTGGGTATATTCGCTATATCATTTCTAATTAAGTTTGTCTACGAGTTATATCGAGGCCTGCTCGTAGATGGATTTCGTCTAGGTATCACCAATTTCATACAAATTTTGGTGATTGCTGTAGCCATTGGTTCCTATGATGAGTTGTGGCCTAAAATTGGGGATGCATTCTATTTAATGTCTGAAGAAATCCGGGGAGAATCAGAGACGGCATTCCGTAATACGGCGGCCTGGGAAGCCATTAACGAAAAAGTGGGTATCCCGGAAGGAGAAAGCAGAAGCACCTTAGAGCTTATCCGTGACTGGGGAGGAACGCTATGGGGAACGGCAACTGGCTGGCTTCAAAATCTCTGGAGTTTGGCCTTTTCCTTGAGTATGCAGCCGTTGGCTTGGATGCTTCGGGGGTTGATGGTTGCCTTTAAAAATATCGTGTACGCCTTCATGCTGATCGTGGGACCAATTCCACTGGTATTAAGCTTGATCCCCGGTCTGGGGGGATTGGCTACCCACTGGGTTAAAAATTTTATAGTCGTCAGCTTCTGGAATGTTACCATTGCCATTTTGGACGTCGTTTTGAAAGGGCTCAATGTAGCCTTGATTGCTGATATGTTTAATGGGGATGAAGAACTGTCTATTGCCATGTTAACCATGCTTACAGCTGTCATGTATCTGATGGTTCCATATTTAACATCCCTCGTGATCGGTCAAACGGTCGTGGCCATGGCCGGACAAAAAATGATTATGCAACCTTTGACTACGGCGGCCATACTAGGTCGCTTAGCGGCTGGAATACCCTCGGTGCCTTCGGGAGCATCAGGTGCGAAGCCTGCGGCGGCGATGACCACGAACGCGCCTAGTAATGGTGCTGCCCAAAAATCCGGATTGATTACTATGGGTAGTACGAATGCTAAACCGGTGCGGACAGCTTATACTTCATCACCATCGCGTTCCGGTCAAACCGCCAGCCCGGAAAAGGAATATTTTGCTACCGCAACTCCAGTGCAGTCTAGCAGTGGTAATTTGAACCCCGGAAGTACTCCAACCCGACAAAGTAACTATCGTCGGGAGCCTCGCTACATTACCAGCACCCCGGCACTACCACCGGCGTCAAGTTCAGAAACGCTTAGTTCAGATCAAAAAGCTAAGTACCAATTAGGACCTAAAAAAGAGAAATAAATGGAAACAATTAAAGACTACAGCCGGGCATTCCAGGCTATGCGATTCGTCGCCGTATTTAGTGTATTTAGCTTCGTAGCTAGCACCGTGTTTTACTATTTTCAGTATCGGAACATTGTAGACCAACATAAAGAAATAATTTATGTTTCTACCCCCAATGGCACATTTCAGGCTACCCAAGCCTCGCAGCGGGAAGTACATCCAGTGGAAATAAACAAGCACTCTGAACAGTTTATCAAAACAATGTTCTCCCATGATGCCGAAACGTATGAAGAGCGTATCAGCAAGGCCATGAACTTGATTAATAAAAAAGATGGTGTGCTCATTGTAGCGCAATTTGAGGGTGAACCAGGTAAAAAGAAGGGAGTCCGAGATGGCTACATTCGCTGGGGATCACGGACAGAGGTAACCATTGATTCAATTAAGACGGTTTCTCAAGGGATTATGCCCCAAGTGAGAGCTTACTTTAAACAGCAGCATTTCATCGGATCCGAGCTAAAGAGTGAATTGTCAGTAGCCTTAGAGTATCAGGTCGTGGATACCTATCGCTCAGAGAACAATCCCTACGGATTGCAGATAACCAACCTAGATTTCATCTTGCACCCAGAAGCGGTAGCAGCTAAATAAATAATCATGAAATTATTATTCAATATCGCCTTAGTAATGATGGTTATCAGTGTGTCAAAGAACGCAATGGCAACCGATACCATTTATGTTAATAGTGACCAGCATGCCTACCTGGTATTCGATGAAGAAGTTTCCCTACTAGATTTAGGAGGAGAACGTGAATATGGTATGGAAATTCCTGAAAATGTAGTTTTAGTGCGAGGGTTTGCAGCTCGCGCTGAGAAAAATGCAGTGTATCTTACAGCCCGATCCGACACAGCTACGGAAACAAGCATTTTTGTACAGGCAGGCAAAAAAGCGTATGTGGGGGTGGTGTGTTTCCGGGACGTGACTACGAAACTGCTATACGATCAACGGGACAGAACGCTCAATAAAGCAGCATCCTACGATCGGGAGAACTACGTACCCGAAGTGGATATTTCATTAATTGAAGAGCGGTTGTATCAGTTAGATCAACAGAAACGAGAAATTTTAGATGTTGGGGTATCTAATAACAAAGTGGATTGGTCACTCACGAACTTGCGCGTAGATAATTCAGCCATTTACCTTAAGCTTCGTTTGGAAAATCAATCTGCTTTAGTGTATCGGATTGAAAGCATCAGTGTAGAAAATGCCGAATTTTACCGAAAACGGTTGCTCAGCAAGAAGAAAGTAAATAAGGTACCCGTGGAACCATTGGTAGAAGGTAGTATTGTAGATGTCCGGCCGTACGATCAACACGATTACTACTTAGCGATTCCTGTCTATGCGGTTGGTGATCAGGGAGCGGTAATGGTGACCATTCGGGAGACCTCAGGTATCCGCTCCCTGCAACTTGAAATTCCGCCTCAGCTAATGGCTAACGCAAACCTTTTTTAGCATGGATAGGGTAGAGCAAGTCGAACATCCGGAGCGATTTCAACAGGGTAAACCCCCTCTATGGAAGCGCGCCCAAACCTTTGTGGTAAATAATATATTTTGGATTCCAATTGTCGGGATCGTTGTAGGTGTGGTTGGCTTCTACATGCTGTACGGTTATTATAGTGGGAAGACGGTGCGATTGAATGTTGATCTGGGAGACTATGTTGAGCCCCGACAGGAAAAGCCAGGGAAAGAAATAAGTAAATTTGAAGAAGCTCTTAACGCAATTAAGCGAAAGAACAATGTCAAAAGCAGGGATCGCTACGAAAAAGCGGTGAACGGTCGGGATATCATATCAACTGATTATGGGCACCTTACTTATTTTGACGATGGAAATGAAGAAGAGGAAGAAGTTCTGATAGACACCGCAACAGTTGATACGACTGCCGCCCCGGTAAAAGTTGTCAAAGTGTATATACCTGCTGCTTCTCCGCCTCCCGTAGACACTACCTCCGTTGATACCGTTGAGGCTATCCCTCAAATTCGAAATCCGTTCGCATCTGTGAGGTTAGCTAGTAGCCATGAGGTACGATATATTCCAGCCTTTATCTACGGCGATCAGACCATTGGACGTAACTCTCGGGTTAAACTGCAATTGGGCGAAACGCTTAGTCTAGATAATCACAAAATTAATAAAGGAACTATCTTTTTTGGCCGGGCAAGATTGACTAACGATGCTATTTACGTATCGGTCAATCGGATTGGGCGTTATGATGTTTCCTACGATGTCTATGATAATGACTACAGTCACGGCATTCTGTTGGAAAACCCTAAAAACGGTGATACTGAGCAGGCCCTTACCCAGTCAGCGTATCGATCTTCTAACCGGGGAGTAGCTGACATTCCCTATGACATTGCTCGAGATGTAGCGCGAGCTATTGTAATTAATAAGCGCAGAAGACAACGTGAAGTTCGTCTCAGTGACGGTGATCCCGTGTTCTTGGCAAAAAATCAGTAATTTGACAAGAAAAACGATGTTATGAAAAAGCTGATTTACCTTTCATGTTTGCTACTACTCGTAGGTTGTGGAGATGATGATGAACCAACCCCTGCTCCAATGGATAATGTTGCACCTGATAACCCAGATGATAGAGAATTATTTATTGAAGCTAATATCAATTCTCGTGTATGGATTAGAGATGAATTTCTCTTCAGTGATAGTGCTTTTTTTCCCTATGATACAATTCCGTTTATTGATCTGATAGAGCATCAATCCGACTGCCGACAGGATGATCGTTACGGATTGAGCCTTCTAAATGGAAACCTAGTTGTGAGCATTGATGATCACCAGATAAGCTGCAATGAATTTGAACCGTCAGGCCTGAACCAAGCCATCATATACGATCTGAATGACTCACTCACTCAGGGAATGGCTGATTTTCAAAATATTGATGCCATCAATAAATTTCTTGACGTTGGTGAACCACGTAGTGGCAACACAAGTCGTGGCCGCTATATTATGGATTGGACGATCTCACATCTCACGAAAGATAGTATAGTTATTAATGGATCTTTTCCTGATGCAACTCTTGGTGTACCATCATATAGACTAAAGTTTGTACCTATTTAAACAGCTATGAAAAAGGCTATCGTTATTACAATATTTGTTCTCTCATATTATATAGCTTCCGCTCAATTCATCGTCTTGGATCCCGGTGATATCGCAGCAACGATAGTTAATGGAGGGATATTGAAAAAGACCAATGAAGTCATTAAGGAGGCAAATGAAATAGCTTCTGACATTAAAGAAACCGTTAGCAATATCCGTGAACTTCAGCAGACAATTGATGATGCTTTAAGTATCGTGAAATCTATTATCAAGAACGACGACTTAGGCATTAGTAACATTCAATTTGAGTTAGAGGCAGCAGCCAGTATTTCAGGGAATTTCGGGGATTTTGTCAATGGTATTGTTGAAGGAGATCATCCGATGATTGTAGGTTATGGGAATGCAAATGTTTCTATAGGAGCTGAAATGCTTCAGCATGTTTTTGAATATGGTATTGACGATAAGCTTCCGAATGGTCTCAATAATCTTTATGCTACTTCGGCTGACCAAAGCTTTAATAAAGAAGTGTATGCTTATGGGGCTGCCAAGAAGAAAATTCAGATCGCATTGACTTACAATAAGCTCGCCGAGGTAATGTTGGTTAAGGCTGATAAGCTAAACTCTTTACTGAAGAAGGGAATAGGTCCTGGTATTGGTAAAGATGAGGTTCTAAAAATGACAGAGGGTGAGCGCATTCAACTATTAGAAACATCGGCCTCGTACGTTCGAAAGGCATTAGAGTTACGCATGCTATGCGATCAGATCATACAGAAAGAAGTCGAGCGAATATCTCCGGTCCGTGATCAGGTAATGAATATGTATGATACTTACATGCGCACTCGGAGGCTGTTCGCAACCAAAGAAGATGATGACGGATAATTCGTCCACCTAATTAATCAGACTTATGCGCCTACTTTTTATAATGCTGTGTATCAGCTGGACTTCTATAGCATTGGCTCAAGATAGTCCGGATGATCCTTTTGATTGGCTACCCGAAATGGAGGATCCCGATTTCGATAGTGATGATCCACTGTCCGGACACGAGTGGGCCAACTGGGGGGAAAACGATTGGAAAGATCAGTTCGAGCAGTACGAAGATTACTACGAGGAAGATAATGCAAAGGGTATCCGGCAACAAGCCTATGAGATGGCGGAAGAGGAAGGAATGAATATTCCTCAGCGACACGGCCCCTTTACCTATGATCCCGAAACTGGAGAAGTCGTATTAGAGTCGGAAAAACAATACATGAAAAGGTTGAACACCTATTTAGATGGACTCGAAGATGAACTCACCGATGTTGCTAAGGATGCTGCACTAGAAGCACTGTATCTTGCACTTGAGCCAGTTCTTAAGGCGCTCAAAGAAAAGAACTCCGCTATTTTGGATGCTGTGATTCCACCATTCCCTGGTGTACCTGTATGGGACCCAGTGGAAGAAAATCAAAAGGAAAAGAAAGAAGGAGGACGAAATTTTAAATACTGGGTAAAGCTGGCCGCCGAGAATATCATGCAGAACCTCTTTAAAAAAAATGCTGAGGGCAAGTGGGAACTTCAGCGAGAAAATGTACGACTATTGAAAGAAGTTGGTATTATTCGTTTTCTAAAGATGTCTGTTTTAGATTGGGAGTTAGCCCATGCTCTTGAACTGGAGATACCTGATGAGTTACTGCGGTATGCCGAGGGGATACAAGACATCTATCAGTCTGGGAAATCCACGTTTGAAGCAGGCAAACAACTTTATCAAGAGGTATCTACCCTAGATACTGAACTACCTCTACCCCGGTCATTTGGCCAGCTAAAAGAAATAGCCACTCATACTGTCATCAATCAGTTCACACTACATGAGATGGTTAAAAAACGGCAAAAGGTGCTAGCATTGACGTATAAGCAACTGGCTGATCGATATCAAGAATATGGGCAAGACTTGAACGAAAAGCTTCAGCAGGATGAGGCACTACGTATGACTGATGGTGAACGAATGAAGGCCCATCAAATTGCTCAAAACTACCTTCAGCAAAGCGTTGAGCTCAAAGCGCATGCTGAGCAGCTGATGGAACTCCACGCAATGCCCCATGATCCCATGCATAAAAAGGAGGTTGTTGAACTATACCGAACCTATCGTCAGGTTGAACAACAATTCGCTCATGAATAGCAAGATGATTTCATCTATCACCGGTTTAAGGATTGTAAGTTACCTCTGCATAGCCCTTTTATTATCAGCAGGTAAATGCATGGTTGTTAAAGATAAGAAAAACCGGAAAGAGGAGATCAACAATGCGGCATCTTCCCTGGGTGAAAACATCATGTGGGAAAAAATTCGGAAGACCAAAGAAGTTATCGATGAAACTTACGATAAAATCCATGCTCTTCAGGATAGCTTGGACCAGATCAAGCAGATGGTCCATACTATTCGTAATCTAGGGATGGCCAATATTGAGGATGAGCTACTCTTCGTTCACGACATTAAGACTGATATTGATGCTTACGTGGCTGGTGTTCCTGGAAATGGATCTGAAGCAGTGCTACGCCAGCTCTATAAAAGTGATCATGTAGCCCAGGCAGCGACCGCTTTCACCAACACAATATACTTTGCTGATGCTCTTCCCAGCACCGTAGAAGCGTTGGATCAGCATGTAATTGATGTTAACGACCTTCGTATGGAATACAGCGAATTTGCCGACAAACGGGCGATGCAGACGGCTAGTATGTACCGTCGATGGGGGGAACTGTATCGCAACAAAGGGGAAGAACTTCATCATTGGGTCATGACAGATAATGCGTACGCAGTCACTGACTACGAACGCATCAAGCTTCAACAAATAGCGCAGCAATACACCGTATTAAGTTACCGCTTCGTGGAGAAAAGTGATAGTATTTTGCTGGCTATCTCAAATTACCAAGGCGCGGTGAAGATGGCGCAAAAAAACCGCTTATTCCACTATCTCCGCTCCAAAGAATTATTTAATTAACTATTGATTACTTATGATTATGCACCTCAAAACCGGACTCTTGCTGGCAGTATTATATCTTGTTAACTCTTTTCCTACCCTGGCACAACTTCACTATCAAGGCCACCACGGTATACAGGCCGAATATGGACTTCAATCACAGTTTAGTGATCTCTATGGAATAGGATACCAGTTCTTTTTTAACAACCGGTTACAGCTGGAATTTATGGGCGGGTACGAGCGAGGGAGTTATCAGAGGGACGAAGCTGTTTCACAGTATGATGCCACTGTAGTATATAACGTAGAAAATGTATATCTGCACGAAACACTCAACTATAGTTTTTTGCGAGCATTCAAACGAATGTATTTTAATATTGGACTCGGCTTGACGCAAACGTATCAGCAGGGTAGCACTTCCACGTACACCTTCTCGACGGACTCAGTACGATTGGCCGAACTTGACAACCCTGCGGAGTTTGACCCTAATTCGGTTGAGATGAATGGTAGAATTCGGTTTGGTGGGCATGCGAATGCTTTGCTAGAATTTTACGTAAGTAGATATTTCACATTATTAGCTCGTCATCGTCTTGTATATCTGATAAGCAGTCAATATGAACCGTGGGATCAGCAAACAAGTGTTGGCCTGCGCGTTAATTTTTGATTTTTCAGCTAGTTGATAAGCAATAGTATTATTTAAATTTCAAGAAAATGTATAAGCTTTGGCCGAAACAGTATGCTGGGATGATGGAAGAATACGCCCAAATCTATGAGAACTTGATAAAGGAAGCTCCCACGCCTTCTAGCCGTAGCATGGCCCTACATTTTCAGAAGTTGTTTGATCATTATGATTTATCGCTACTTACCAAAGAACAGCAGCAGGAGAGCCTGTCGCTACTGACAAAAATTAGGTATGAGCTTGGCATTATTGCACCTGATGAAGAAGAAAACCAGTCTAAGGCTGTGCCTACCGGCGAGGCCATAGCAAAACAGTAATTACCTAGTATGGAAAAGCCGACAATCATTTGGAAATATAAACCGCATCAGGGCACTAATATTGGCATATTTCTTTCTTCCTTCACCTTAGTGACTCTTCCTTGGGTAATTTGGTCCTACCTAAAAACCCGTTCTACTGAATACCGAATTGAAGGGGGAAAACTCTACGCCCGAACCGGTATATGGCCAAATAAAGAACTAGAAATTTACTTGTTTCGGATTAAGTCCCTTCAGATAAAACGTTCTTTTGCGAACGTACTCGGATTGCATACCCTAACGGTACTCACTGAAAATGACCTAGTTCCGGAAATTAGAATTGAGGGGATAGTTAACCTAAAAGAAACAGAAAATATTATATTGCATCAAATTGATCTTCAAAAAAGGTCTCGGGATACCACACCCGCTGATGATCCATAAAAAATAATTAGGTAGTGAATTCAGGTAGTAAAAACGAGCTGTGTGACTTGTTTGAAAGGTTCTATCAAAAATACCATCATGCATACGTTCCAAACTACCCTGAATTCAAACGACTTTACACCTTAGTTACCCAGGCCCGCAAGCACCCTCATCGGCTTAGTGAGTTTGAAAAACATTGCTTGGATCGTCGGAATTTTGACTGGAAAGCCGGCAATCGCTTCAGCCGGTGGATGTTCAATTATTCTGCCCTAAAACAATTTTTTGAAGAGCACGGTCACTCTGATCTCCCTGAAGATTATCCCATCAACCAAAGGTTGGGCAGTTGGGCCTACCGTCAGCGAGGTCAAAAAGATAAGCTCAGTCCCCAGCAGGTGGCCATGCTAGATGATTTAAATTTTACCTGGATAGATTCTGTAGATGGGCCTCGGAGCCCGAACCTACAGCGGCGTTGGGAAGGCATGTACAAGCGGTTGAGCCAATATAAAGCAGAACACGGCCATGTGTTAGTTCCGAGTACGTATTCAGATACTCAGCTCGCTCAGTGGGTTTTCCGTCAACGGAAATTTGCTGATCGTCTCAGCAGTGAACAGGTTGATCGTCTTGAATCTTTGGGCTTTGTTTTTGACATGCAATTGCAAAAAGACTTGACGTGGGAGTATAACTACCAGCAACTTACTCAATTTTACCACGAACACGGACACAGTCGTGTTCCACAAACTTATCCTAACAGGCGTCTGGCTGATTGGGTCCGAAGCCAAAGAGCGCAAAGAGTTAAACTCACGAAGGATAAATTGGATAAGCTTAGCAAAGTTGACTTTGCTTTTAACAGCAATCTTAAAAGCTTAAGGGACCAACAGTGGATGGATAACTTTAGGCAAGTGGAAGCTTTCTACAAGGAGCACGGCAATCTTAGCATTACTCATGATAAAAGGCTATATCGGTGGATTTACAAACAGAAAGCTAAACGCCCAAAAGAGGAATACCGGCGTGTGCTTCTCCGTCAACTGGATATTCACCATGAGGGCTAATAGAAAGGAAGAGGGGAGTGGTACGCTTAGTCAGATCGTTACTATATCCCTAGTCAAATTGAACTGTTGAACAAATAACTACGAAAGTACAACAGACTGGGAATGAGTAAGTAGTAATATTTGCTCGTCAACAGCGAAATCAAGGATTTGTTCGGGAAATACTTAATAATGCGTAGTAAAATACTTAGGATTAAGTATTGTCAGCAGTTACTAAAATCGCGAGTTTTCCTAAAATATCTACCCTACGCAACCACGATCACTATGATCACCCAACTCACTTATCAAGGTCAAACGTCAGCCCCTTCCTTCGAGGACTGGGTGAGCGTTGAGAGCTATCTACTCAAATGGATCAGTAAACCAATCTGCTTGACATTTTACTTTGAGTCAATTACTGAGCAGCTCACCTACTTCCAAGATTTAACCCGCTTTTGCAAATCTGTAATTTTAGCCCAACAAGGCAGACAAGTAGCGGCTTGGGAAATTCATGTGTTTAGTTTCGATCACCAAGAACATAGGATCGATCTGGCCGCCTAGTGAAAAACATCTTATTGATTTGGAAAACCCTAGTAAATCATGGCGCGGAAAATTATTTCTATTTCATTCAATATCAAAAAAATTTCGAAATACATGGATGCATATAAAAAAAACAACTAGCTAACAGCCAATATAGGCGACATAACTACTTGATTATGAGCTACTTATTTACGCAAAACCCTAATCGATTATGGCATTCACCCTAGTCGATCATGGCATTCGCCCTAGTCGATTATGCTAAAGAGTAGTTTTACACCCTAATCGATTATGGCTTAACCCTAGTCGATTATGCTGCATGGCTCTAAAACCCTAGTAAATTATGACAAGTTTATAAAAGGCTGATTAGTAATACTTTATGAGAGCAGATAGTAATGAAATTGAGTGGAATAGAACTAGAATTAGCTAAAAACCCTAGTAAAACATGAAGTTTTATATAGCTGAATATCAGTTAATTAGATGTTAAAACCCTAGTAAATTATGACATATTTTTTGCAGCATGGCTTTTTTGACCTTTTTAGTACCTGGTTTACCCTGTTTATTAAGAATGTTTAATTGAATAATAATAAATACCAAAAAAAGTAACGCAATTGATTGAATGTTAATAATCGCTAAGCCTGGGGTGAGGAGGGTTTCCAAGTTAAACCCTAGTAAATCATGGTGTAATTGTTAGTGATATTTGCATATCGATCTCTTAAAATTAAAATTGTCCTATGGCATACCCTGAAACCGTCAATCGCAAACTGATATCTGAAGAGTTTTCCATTTTCAAGCCAGCTTTGATAGCGCACTCAGATGTCGAAATGGATCTTAAGTCTCTGAAGCTTTTCCATGAAGTACTAGGTTTTAACCACCGGACCGAACCGGATCGGTACGAATACTTCATTGACTACAATTTAATTTCAAAGACCCGAGACGCTCGTAACATCCAGAAGATTATTTCTCAGGAGGTAGAGCGGATCGCTAGCCGCATGCAAGGGTTCGTTTTTAGAGTGGATAAGAAGAAAATGCATGAGATTACCGGAGAGCGGAATGTTGCTTCGGTTTCACCTTTTGATCGTATTGTCTACCAAGGTAGCCAGGTAAAAATTGTTCTGGGAAGAACTTTTAAAAAACTTCTGGTGCGCTACCAACAGTTCTATCTTGGTGACGCCCGTACTGTCCGAAGATTAAATCACAAAGCGTCTATCCATATGTACTGGCTGATTATTAGTCACAGTTGGAAGGGGCATAGTTTTGAAGTAACCTTAGAAGAGCTAAAAAGGCTGCTTGGCTGTCCTGGTGCTTACGAGAATCGATGGGATAATTTCCGGAAATTCATTCTCGATCCTATCCAGAAGGAATTTAAGAACACCTGGGCCAAGTTTGAGTATACTACAAAACGAAAAGGCCGGAGAATCAATTCTCTTACATTTACTTTTGAGAGTGATGCGCAAGTGATCCGAAATATCATCAATGAGTCCCCGTATAAGTTTGAGCATCAGTTGCACTTATACCAAATGAAACATAATGCTGTCATCCACATCCGCGACCAGGTACGGAAAGGGGTGTACACTGAGCAGGACGTGGAGAACGTTATTTTACACGCTCAGTCAGAGAAGAAAATCAAGAGCAAAGCAGGGTTCATAATAAAGGCACTTAAGGATGGTTGGTACGAACGAATGGCGATTCAAACGGAGCTACAAATCCCGGTTACGACGGTAGTTAAACCTACTCCAACCCCAAAAAACGGGTACTGGGGGGAAATACAAGCTTACTGGAATTTCAGTGATGAGCAGATAAATGAGTTACGTCAAGTCTACAATGAGAATACACTAAAAAAGGCTCACTACCAAAAATCAACCTTTTTCACTGAGGAGACTAACACGGAAATTGTTTTTGATTCATTTATGGAAAGTGTATCTAGGTACAGCTAATTTGTAATGAAAGGATTTAAACAAATACTGCCATGCTCAGCAAAAATTTTTTCAATAAGGAGAAAAAAAATGAACTGAGTAATCTTCAGGTTTGGTCATTAATACTAGGGGGATGGGCCGTATACGTGGGCTTATCCTTACTGATTAGTCAGTTAGGGATTCCGGGTTTAGATTTTAGCTTTCCTCTTGGGTTCTGAATGATAATATTAAATATTGGTACTGGTTGTCTTTTCTATTTCATGGCATTGGTTGGGGTAAGGAATGACCTATAATCTCAGTAAAAGGAAATAATCAAGACAAGGTGTCGAACTTGCTAGCGCTTTGGAATAGTACCCTTAAACTCAGGTGAATAGTTTCAAGGTAGCACAAGTGATTATCACGAAGAAATCTTTACCATACCGTATCCAACTCAGAAGAATTAGCCCAGGCGATCGGCTGCCATTCCCGAAAAGCCTGCTGACAAACCTCACTGTACCAGTACACATGAACGGCGTATCCATTATTACATTTCACAACCACTTGCTCATCTCTGGGAATAGCTTCCCTTTCTATCGGGGTAAACAACCACGGCATTGCTTCCAATTTTGTGATGATGGCCGCGTGAATTTCTTTAGTGCTCATTTTTTCTTGATTGATTTAGCTGAAGATCTTACTTCTTAAATGCTGGCTTCAGCACTACTAAACGTTTCCTCAAACCACCCCTCCCGTACGTCACGGTAGAGCTGAGCGATATTTCTAAATTGATACACTGGGGATCGGTGCTCTATGAACGTTAGATAGTCCTGCTGTTCATCAAAAGAAAAGCCTCCTAGCTCTTTTTGATTGGCCAAAAGGAGGCTAACCCCTCGCTGTCCGTGGCTTCCTTCATACTCTTGATAAATATAACCCACGCCCCCCTCTGGGTTAAATCGCCTGTCTACTGCTACCAGATCACCTACGCGAAATGAATGCTCAACTGAGGTTATTGGATCAGGTTCATTATCAACGAGTTTTGCTGGTACAGAAAAGGTAGTCGTGAATTCACCCTCAGGTAGTGGGGCAATAAACTGTTGTTTAAAGGTTTGAAATAATTGGATCGCCATATCCTTTCCATAGAGTTCTAGGCAAATCGCTAGGGCGAGCTGAGCGGGACCACTGCCCCCATAACCATGGGCAAATCCAGAAGGAGACTTATCTAACACCTGTAGGCTCTTTTCAAGCGAGAGGCGTCGGTGGTTAAGATAGTAAAACCGTTCATTATTCCAGTCCTGTAAAAATTCTATATCTTGAGAGTTCCTTTTTTGACACTGGAGGCTAATTGTAAATTCTTCCATGCTTCGTTCTTTTTTGCCTAAATGATAGGTTTGATGCTAACTCGTCGTACTTAAGACGGCATCAATTTTTAATAAAAATGTCCTTAGATCACCCCGGGATATATTGGGTATCTTCTGCTCTCGCCACTGGTCAAATCGGTTTCTATAGAGTACTTGAAAGAAAAACCATGAAACAAACCCTAATGATACAGCCAGTAATACCATTGCACCCGGGCCGGAACTGATGGATGAAAGATATAAGCAGCCAAGCGATAATAGAAGTGGGGGTAACCAACTGAGTAACGCTTGCTGCATAATGATTCTTCGCTTGATCCCTGTTCGTAATTGGTGCCAATCCTGATAAAGTAAGTCATCGAGCACATTTATTTTCTCTACAAGAATATCCTGTATGGCTCCCTCCACCTGCTGAAAGGTAGGCGAGGCCTGTTCAGGCACCAACTGATCAATCAAAGACGATAAAGTTAGTTGTGTTTTGACCATGATTTTTACTAGTTAATTTAAAAATACCGATAAATTTCAGTCCGTACAACCCCCGGAATTACACATGCTTTGTCCGGTAAAATCCAGACTTTCCGTGTAGGGCAATTCCTTAATTTGTTGTAGAGAATAATCAAAGCGAAGGGTAGCATTGTATCGATTCTCCATCATCATCCAAAATTTACCTTTTCGCGGTCGCTCCCTAAACTGCTTTTGTAATTGGTGGACAGGACGATGAAATCGGATCGCCGAGCGACAAAACTCACAATTATTGAATTCTGGAAATCGGACTGGTTTGTTTTTCCAATAGTCAATCACCTCCGCTTGGGTTATAGTAATCACGGGAAAGTGTCCGATCCGCCAGTGGTGAGTCCGCCATTTTTTTTCTCCGGCGTGCCGACCTTCCGTATGAATGCCATCCGGATATTTAAAAGTTTCTTTGAAAGTTAGCACCCGCTCTATGTCATCTAACCGATATCCAATATTCATCCGGATCAGGGGAGTGTCAGTTTGCCAAAAGGTAGTGCTGGCATTATATAGGTACGCTTCGTAGCGATCCACGTCCGGATGATCCCGGTACCAGCGATACCCATGCTTCAGAAACTCGTAGATGGGTTTGATCTTCATTTCAGTAGCCGACGTGGCGCGGTACAAAAGCGAGCTCGAGCGTTCGGAAGAAACTTCCGCCTATCAATGATCTTATCCAGGGAGTCGCCACAGACCATGAAAATTTCTTTCCCTAGGTATTGTTCCAGTTCCATGACCGAACGAATAGTTTCATCGCTCTCTAAGGTAGCATAGACTAAATCAGTATCCAGCTTATTCCAAACGTAGCGGCGAATGGCTTCATCATGAAAATGAAACTCAAGGTAGTCCGTTTGTACCAAGGCGAAGATGTTCATATCAGCTGTAGTATTCGTAGCGGCCATCATCGCGGATGTTCGCCCTCAGGAAATGCTATTAATAGTGAACAAATTATCCGCCTGTTTCCCCCGCAATAGTTTACGTTGGATGTCGCTAACTTTGTCCGACTGCTTTGAAGCTTTTGGTGGGGTTAGTATGAGCGTGGACTGTTCCATAAGCTGCTAGTGAATAAGACGGGACCAACGATTCTTTAATTCGGTGGAGCGGTGTTTTCGCCTGCCGCTCCACCGGGTACCACCTACCTTTTCGGCCTCCAGGGCGAACCCCGCTGCTTTCAAGGTAGTCCCTCGCTCTGATACCAAAGTATACGTTATTATCTGGCTGTAACCATAGCATTGAGCGTACTGGCAACAGGCTCCGTAAAGTTTACTACATACGTTGCGCTTACCATCTTCTTTTGGGGATAAACTACACAGACGATTTACCTCTATCGTACTACCGTTATCAAGATGCCGGGCTACTGGTCTTCCACAAATCGCCACGCCTACCAGTGATTCATTCCAGAAACAACCTAGTGAAAATTTATGCCCGACGACGGGTCCGCAGTGCCGGTGATGACTGGAAACGTATGCGTTTGCCACAGACAGAATGACAGGTTCCACGAACAACTGATTTGGCCGTTGATAAAACAGATGCATTTGCTATTTGAATAGTGATTGATGCCCGGTCGCTAAGGATGGGCGAAGGGATTGTCTTCTTCGTATTGATATTGAGTAATCGAACTCATCTCCTGTAGGGGGATACACTTTTCAATACGCTCACCCATCCAGTAGGTGTAGACATACATATTTCGTTGAGTAACTACATCAACAGTGGCTATCATGTCTCGTAGGTAGCCTACTCCTTTATAAATAAAGAGGCTGTCACTGTCCTTAGTCGCCTCGATTTTAAAGCACTGGCCTTTGTGGCAAAAACAGGCTCCTCCTTTTATATCCCGCTGTTTCATACCGAAGCTTTTTGTATGCTGGTGGCTAGCGTTTGACGATCAAAGGCACCAAACTTATACAAAGGGAATTGGTAGCCATTTCGCTTAAAGGCTTTCCAATGATGCGTACCCAGATGTTCTCCCCAAACGCTGTTACTTGTTCTTCCATCGTAGATATTCTGGTATTCGCTCAGCTGGCGAAGTACTTCAGCAATGACCGAAGACGGTAAGGGTATGTGATCTATACGAATAGACAAGTGTACCGGTGAGTCACTGATCAGCCGAGCAATCTTATTGGACTTCCATTTCCTTTCGTATTTACCCATTCCAGAATCCAACCGGGGCGATTTTAGTAGGGTAGGATAGGGGCGGGGAAATTCTTCTTTGTAAGGGGAATAACGGTAGTGTAACTGGCTATGTAGCTGGTGAAGCCGTTCACAAAACTTAGTGCAATCCTCTTGGGCATGAGAACCGGCAAACACACGATTTCCTTGCAGTGATCGCTTTCGAAGCGTTTTCGCTTTATACTGATCGTCTATGTATAAATGATAGTGTAGAATAATCATACTAAAGAATTGTTTGACTATGGTTTGCATTATGCCTATCCCGAAGGAGTATGAGGCACTCTACTTGATGGTTAGAAAGTTGGTCGAAGTCTTCGGCTGTCAGCTCTCTTAGTTCCTCCGCTGTATAAACTGCGTTGGGAATAATACCGCAATCGCGGAAACCTCGACAACGGTAGCCTCCTCCTGGCCACTCGCCTTCCACAATACCAGGAAATGACCATTGATCAGTTTGGTGGAGAACAATTTTACCGACCATTGTACCGACTATTTTTAGAAGCAGAAATTTCTTGGTTTTCTTCCAAGATGGGGTATTCGCGCACTAGCTCCTGGTAGATGGCTTCGCCTTCCTTCACCTTGTTATCAGCGATGATTTGTTTTACCCACCGCCGCCCTTCAGTTTCCATTAATAAGGAACTGCTTACCGGAAATGGTATTCGCATCGATAAATCAATGAGGTGAACGTGATTAGGATGGTAGCCCAAACGCTGGGCGATAACGATACGAACAGCGTAGGTTTGTGCGTTGTTCATTGAATAACGGTTTAGAGTACGTCAATATGTTCAAAGTGATTCGCTATCGGCAAATTTGAAGTTGCCGATTAACTTGAATTGTTTGGAAGAGAAGAAATAACCTCCAACCTTACTTATGGAAGGAGGCTATTTGCGTCAAACCACTAAACAACCTACAATCCTAGCCCGTATTGGGGTGAGGCTACTATTTTGGTGTTTCCTGCTGGTAGGCGATTATCCCACTTAGGAACCTGAACGAGTACCTGATCGGCAAGACTTTCTAAATCATTTCGTTTATCGGGGTCACCTATTTGGTGTGCGTGATAGGTTATAGCCTGAGCGACACCGAATGCAGTATTCTGATTACTCAGGGTGAAATAATCCAGTATACTTTCCGTGTCGTTTTCGGTCACGCTAAAGTGTCGGGTTACATTCTCTATACACGCAATTGGGTGCTTGACTTGGTAGTTGCCTAGTTCGGTAATTTCGCTCAGCCATTTGCTTAAATACTCTTCGCTGGCAAAGTGCCTTACGTAGTCGCTTACCTGGCTTTGGATGAGATTTAGCGCATGTTTATACGTGTCTTCGCTCCAATCAATCGCTCCTTCATCCAGTTTGGTACCTAGGTGGTTTTTTCCCCACACATCTTTCTCACGGATCATTCCATTTTTACAAACCAATACTTGGGCACGGGGAGCAATCTCGTAGCGCCCCATTCCTACCTCGCTATTTCGCAACGTAAAACCTGCCATCACTCCATCTCCAACCTCTAGTGTTTTGGGGTTTTTGTACCCCTTCAGTAGTCCGTTTGCTCCTACTACTACATCCGGTGCTACAAAGCGAACATACATTTTGGTTTCAGTAATATCCGCCGTCTCTACCACAACGGCTAATTTCTCGCGCTGAATAGCTCTTAGTACAGACATGAGCAAATGGATGTTATCAATACACTTGAACCGGCGTGACAACAGCGCACGGCCGGTAGCTACCGGCTGTCCAGCGTCACTATCATCATCACGATAGGTTCTAAGCAAGTAGGGTTGTTCACTTTTGGTTAGCCACCCATTTACATTGTCATCCAACAAGTTCGGATGTTCTGCTCGCATCCGGTCGTAGTATCGTTTAGGGATTCCTAGTTTGTCGCTGATCTGCCGGTGCGCTACCGAATTAGGTCGAATGGTTACTTGATCCGGGATGCATTGATCGGTAGCATAATGACGAACGTAGTCGGAAGCATTTATGTGCAAATCACTCGCTGACATCTGTAGTAGCGATGGGGGAACAACCAAATCGACACGGCGTCGATCTAGCTCTTGTAGTTTATCCATTAATTGCTCGAGGGATAGATTTCGGAATACAGACATAATTGCTGGGTTTAAGTGGTGATAAATTAAAGGGGAAAAGTAACTAGGAGTGCTCTGCCTTATGGTATTGACTTTCCCGCGTTACTGCTTTTGATATAATCAAAGTTAGTAATCTTTTGATTACTAAACAAGGTTTTGAGTAATCTTTTGATTACTTTTTTATTTAGAGCAGATTCCCGATATTTACCAAAAAAAATATGAACTCACCTGAGTGGCTTAATTCAAAATTTATTAATAAAGCGGCGGTAGCACGGGCTGTACTGGGTGAAAATCCCCAGTCAAAGAATGATTTTTACAATAAAATGGCGAATCGCGGAGGAAAAAAATTCTCTAAGGAACAGCTAAATAAAATTGACGAAGTAAGAAAAAAAATAATAGAAGAGCTTTTATAGTAATCTTTTGATTACTATATTAGTAATGAAGATAGCGATGTACGTTATCGTTTTTACCCTTCTTTACTTCGACTATGAATTCACTTGAGATTGACTTTCAACAGCGGATCGACCGTTTTGCATTAGTTTATGCTGCGCTTAGAGAAGCCATGAAATACGCCTGGGATTCTCGGGAAGATGGCATTGATAATCCGTATCATAAGGCCAAAGCACTGCGGAGCTTTTACTGTGAGTTACCTGCCCAGCATATGGGGGCTTTTGAGTTTTTTTATAAGTACTCTCATTTCTCAGAAAGAACGATGTTGCTTACCGCGCATGACGTGCTTGATTTAGATTTTACTCAGTTTAATGAAAAGCATCGAGTCATTAAAACGTTGGAGTATATTGGCTAGCTAGTCCCTCTTCGGGTTGCCCATCGTAGGGCAGCTTACCTTTTCTCCTTATTGTCTCTCTGTGTTTAAGTTATTTCAGGGGTAGGTTTACACTTTAGCTATGCACGCTATCAATCATACGCTACATAGCTCACTGCTACTGGGATGGAAAAGGGCGGGTGTTACCCCAATTATGGTAAGTTATTCTGTAAATTGAAGTCAAACCCTCGTTGATCCTGGAACCGGTCCGATTTACGGATCAATGAAGTTGAGTTCACCTGGAATAGAGAACAGGGGACTTTTCATACTCCGGTATGGGAAAGGCTTAACCTTGATGTTCTTTCGCTAGTACACTTAAATATTCAATCAATACGCCTTTTTGGCTAGGCAAAGCGGACTTTGCTATCTGAGTAGTCAAGATAGATACTAGTGATAGAGGAGCAGTATGGTTGGTGATTATGCTTGATATGTTATAGTGAGTGCACAATTTGTTGCAATGAAAAGGTTTATCACTACCAATACAAACTAATGAATATTTATATAATTATGCATATATAAAAATGATCATATTTGCTGAATTATAATATTGTTTATACATTGTTGGGGCAACATAGTAATACAAGGATGCAATCTAAGACTTTAAGTCGCGCGTTTCTTTTGCTTTTACTTAAATCGAGTATACTTTTCGCTGCTCCATCTGTTTCATTGAGTTCAGCTATTAAAGAATCAATAACTATTGGCGAGAATGATACTTTGTTAGTTCAAGAACCTATATCAAGATGGAGTAAACTTAGAATGAAAGATGGTTCAGTGATTTTACTAACAGGTATCTCTTCTTGGAATGTCGAAATTGATCGTGCAGAAATAGGTATAGGATGTCAAATTTTTGGAGTTGGGGAGCCTGGTGAAAATAGAACTCGAGCTCTAGATGGATCACAAGGGCCAGAATGTGGAAATGGCGTTCCTGGTCATAATGGTGAGCATGGTGGCAACGGTGGAGATGGGGTTAACATAAAGATGGTTTTAAATATTGTTCAGATAGGTAGCTTGAATATTGATGTGAGTGGAGGAGACGGCGGTGATGGTGGAGACGGTGGACATGGCGGACCCGGTGGGAATGCAGATGTTTCGAAGAATTGCAGAGGTGGCTTAGGTGGTGAAGGTGGGAATGGCGGAAACGGTGGGAGAGGTGGAAAAGGCGGCAATGTCGAGATATACTATTCAGCTGCTGGAGAGGGTAGTAATGATCCAAATTTTGGCGATAATGGTATTAAGAACTCAATAAACATAGAGAATAAAGCTGGGGAAATTGGAATACCTGGTCGTGCAGGGGCTGGTGGACCAGGTGGTAAGCCTGCTAGAAATAAAATCGGCTTTGCGTACATTAGTAAAGGTGGTGGAAGCGGTGGCTCTAGAGGCGACACTGGCATGGTACCCACGAGTAATATTGATGGTGAAACAAAAGTGATTCGGGTTGGTGACTTTGATTGTTTGGCTGATCAGGTAGGAAAAAGTAGAGCAATTCTGATTGGAAATTCTACGAATGACTCAACTGCAAAATTTAGGGAGCAAATTATTGAACTATACAATGTACTTAAAAGTAAGAACTATCAATTTAGTACTATTGATACTATTTTCGACATATCTACTAATGATTTTCATCGATTAGTAGAGGATATACAGAAAGAAGCAGAGACTGAAGACAGTTATTTTATCTACATTACAGGTCATGGGTACAAAAGTGATGATTTTGTGGGTATAAAATCACCTATTGGTAAAATCTATCTAGATGAACTATATTTTATCTTCAATAAACTGAAAGTTGATAAAATATTGTTATGCCTTAACGTTTGTCATGCGGGTAAGATTTTTGATAATCCTTTTCTTACCAGCAGTACCCCACAATTCTCTAACGCTAAGCAACCGATTGAAGTCTGTAATCATAGGGCCTATACCGTGATCACTAGTGGGTATGATGACGCAATGGTACCTGTAAAAGACTTTACTGATCAGTTTATATTAAATCTGAGAAGGATGAAAGAATTTACCTTTACCTCGGAACAACTTTTCTCTTCTATGATTAGAGATTGGGGAAATAGCGATCAATATCCGATGCTTGGAAAAAATTACGATTACAGTTTAGGTGATTTCATATTCTTTAAATCTAGCCAATAAGTCAATGTTTAGAAATATCTTCTTAATTTTTTTCTTATCTATCTTGGTAACACCCTGTTATTCTCAAGATACTTCGGAGATTGATCTTAGTAAAATTAAGAAATTTACTAAGAGATTTAATAAGCGTAAATTTCTTGAGAGTATTGAGAAAAAGCGAGAAACTGTAGAGTCTGTTGTTAGAAGGTTGCAAAGACTTCCAGAAGATTATGATTTCTCAGTTTTTGAATCTGATTCTAGTATGATTGCTAATTACCAGTCTGTAAAGGAAGCATTCAATTCTACTCTAGATACAATGGCGACGGACATAAATTCTGTCAAAACAATTTTCGGATTTACATTTTTTGATGCAAGTAAAAAATATGAAGATCAGTTAAGCGATGCCGAAAAGAAAGCGAACAACTTTATTGAGCAAGGGGAGGAGGAATTAAAAGGTAAAGTAGCTGGTGGTTTACTAGATTTGATTAAATGGGTTGTGGAGATATGGCCTTTGATAAAAAACCTTAATGATACCTATTTGGAACATGTTAAACCAATTATGGTAGAAAGAATTGAGCAGGAAAAGTTTAAGAACTGGGCTGAGATAATATAAAGAAGCAGTAGCTGAAAGTTACATAAGGACGATATGTAAATGAACATATGGTGTAGATCTATTTCAGGGAATGACTTAATGTTTTGTAACTAAAATTATGTTAAATAAATTGAGCTTGAACTCATGTTCATGAAATTTTTTAGTGTTTGTTAGTTACATATTCCGATTCCATCTTACTAAAGGGAAGTATGATGTTTCAATAGCATAAGAATAGAGTTGGGCTTTAAGTTCTCTACTTGAAAATCCTTATAAAACTCGTCTGGGTGCCAGCCACCGCTTATGCAGAGACACTTAAATTCCTGATTCCAAATAAAATTTCTTATTCTGTAACATTTTTGACATTGCATTTTTAGGTTGGCTCGCTTAAATTCAACAAACCCTAAAATACAATGGTAAAAGAATTTACCGTCCTTGATTACACTTATCTTCCTTGGCTACACTAATCTCTATAGTGGAAGCGAAATTTCAATTATGCACCACCTACCTTATCAGTCACTCAATTATCAAACGCCAGTAGTATATGCCTTGTCAAATAATGAAATTATATTTTACGAATGTTGTCTTTTCGTTTTGTCTTTCATTAGTAGTTTCTGTTACCGCTTGTAAAGTATTGAAAACGACAGAGAATTCGAGAGTAAATTCAGAAAACTCGAATTATATCCACAAGATTGAACCGATTGAACAATCCATCCTGAACGTTTTGGACAGTGAGCTGAATCAGTTAACCCTCTTACATATTCAAGATAATTCTAGTTTTTTGGCCAAATCAATTCAGCTAATTGATTACCTAAATAAAATTCCCGTTTACCAGTTAGACCCTTTTGTTGAACTGATCCAGTCAAAGATTGAAATTTATGGAGTTAATCCATACAGGTCAGTTTTATACGATTTAGTAATCAGATACAATAGGATAAAAACGGTTCAATCAAAAAATATCATTGAAAACCTAGCAAGCCAATATTACAAATATCCTGTAGAAATAGATTCTGTTTCTGAGATTGTCCTTAAGGACACGGATTTCATTGGTGTTTACGATAAAAATATTAGCGTGCTATCAGGAGAACTAATTTTTAGTCCTGTAGCCGAGCATTTCGATAATTTGAACATTTCTGAAAGTACAGATTTATTGGGATTGATTGAAAAAGCTTTTGATTTATCTCCATGTTCCTCACAAAGAGATGATTTTGATATCAATTCTAATCCTGATCGGAGTCCCTTAAGTATAAGGGAAGTAGTGAATACTTCCGCTAAGAACAAAATGAATAGTGAGGAATATTCACAAAGAGAATCCGCTTTATGCAAGATTATAGAAAATCTAAATGCAGGTTTTGGACGCGGTGGAACATGCCTTTTAGCAGCTTTATCAAAATATAACAACACGAACAATGACTTACATAAAGCAGTACGTGAATTGGAGGATTCGTTTTCTTGTATCTTGGCAAATAACACCGGCCAAAATACCTACCCAAGTGAGCTTGAGAAAAAATCCGATATTCAATGGAAAGTAGATTTGAAAAAAAATGGAGGGGTAAGTATAAGCGGAACATTTGATGAATGTGATTTTTATTGTAGCGACTCTGAAATATTATATGACGGGGAAGGTACTCCTGTTGGGGAGATAAGCACTACAACATACGGGGACTACTATCCGGGTACAAGCATACGCCACGTATACGAAAAAACAAACAATAGGACAGGTGAGAGCACAGAGGTTATCCTTCATGAGAATGGCGATTTTTATTATAGGGAAACATATGCAGATGGTTCGAAATACGTAGAGGTGAGAAAAATAAACGAAAAAACTGGTGCTGTCAAGCACTATCAAGGTCAATTTGATTCCACTGGCAGGCTTACGTATGCACGAGAAAAAGTCGGTAAGAACAAATATAAAGTATATGCAATCGTAGAGGTCGATGGAGAGGAGGAAACCTGGTCATGGTACGAAGATGAGGAAGGTAATCCCATTCCGGCTCCTCAGACGTCAGATGCAGATGAAAATAACCCGGCAGAAAACGATAACATACCTGAGGAATCTCCGAGGCCAGATCCATTTTCCTCGTCAGAAAATTGCCGCCCGTCAAGTTTGCCGAATGATGAGCCCTTTGGTAGGTTTCGCGATTTCACAATGCCCACTCCCGATTATTCGGGCGAGGATAGAGGTTACAGTGAATTACTGAATGATATTAATGAGTGCCTCGCCCCTAGTGATGCAATTACAAATCAAGCTAGTTGCGACTTATTAATTAGATGCCCTTATGATAATTGTGATTGCGCATTGACAGGTTCGCTAACTGACCTGGACAATAGTTTCTATAGTAATTGCGATGAATTAATAAGATGTCCGGAAGGATCTTTTTTAAATTCTGAATGCAATTGTGTAGAATATGGCTTGGTGGGTGGATTTGAACTGAGAAGAGATAACTTATCTATTCCTGCTATTGAGAAGTTCAGTGTAAATGGCCAAAATCAATTTAATTTTAGCTTTATTCAAAATCGCTTTGAGTCAATTCAAGATAGTTTACTAATTAGAGTGGAATAAAAGTTTCATCGTAATTAAGGCTTCGTCCATTACGAAAAGCATAACGCCCATTTATGCTGACGGAACCAATCTTTAAACCTAATACAACTCCAATCATGTTGGGATTAAATAACAAAAGTTTTTTAGCCCAATGGCGGATTTTACTCGATTGCTTGCCATACCTCTAATTGAACATAACCGAAGTTTCGATAGAAACTTTTCCCCAAACGACCCCTATATATTGAATTACGTTCAGTTCCACAAGCTAAGCTTTCCTAGTTTTATTGGTGGTCCAGCTATTTTAGGAAAGGATGAAGCGCCTACTCGTGTTGCGCAAGCATACGGCACATTATAAACAGAATCACTTCAGAGCGTTGGTGTTAATTTTTACCTTTATCAAAATAACTAGCGATAACATTTACTTATCAATAGTTATTTTTCGCTGAATACTTGTTCTTCGCCTCGAGCTTTCGTAGCTTATGAACACTTGAATTACGGGTCTCTCAATGACCGATCAGCCAACCACGATACTTATACTTATATGGATACTACGTTCTTTCTCCAAAACTTTGCCTGGTCAGGTAGCATTGAGCCTCACCAGCTAGATCGCCTTTCAGCGTTGCGCGAATCGCTACTGGCTGACGGACGGATCGGTCGACTAGCTGCTACCGAGGATTATCGGCTTGAACCTACTAACGCGGATCTTGATTTGTTACGGTCCGCCCAGCAGCGCTTGTTCTTTCGATTTCCATCCTTGAATTTTAAGCAGTCTTTACTATTAGTGAAGACTGTGCGAAACTATAATATTGAGGTTACGTGTGAGGATGCAATTCCCGAGGAATTTAAACGGAACCTGAAAGTAGCTCAAGGATTTTTTCATTAATCAAAATTTACCATTCAACAGGATAAGTAGATAGAGGCTTTATTATGCCCCATGTAACAACAGTGAGCTCATGAAACACCCTAGTCCTGAAGCCCGAAAAAATCAAGCCGAATTCTTGAGAAACTGCCCACCCGAGCAGCGAGCCTTCTTTGAGCAAAATTTCCGTGTGGGCAATGCTGCCTATCTATATCATCAGCAGGCTCTCATTCTGGAAGAGCCAACTGAAGAGGACTTCCAACATTGGTTAGAAGGGCTGCCCGAGAATATCCGGCGCAATAAAGAGGCTGAGGGTTTTGAAAAATGCCGAACCCACGTTCCTTTCACCCGGCACGTGATGGAAAGAAGGGATATCGGGATGGATGATTGGATGAAGAGGAACCTTTCGGATGAAGATTATAATTTCTGGCAGCAGAGCGGCCAAGGCAATGTGCCTGTTCCAATTTCCGATGAAAAGAAAGGTGCTACATCGAGTAATGAACCGAAGTAACCGTGAGTTCAACCGGCAAGAATAACGTACCTGATATCCCTGTCCGAATTTCTAAACCTTCTCCGGCAGTAACGGCCACGGCCGCGCGCTTTCTGCGAATTGGCATTGAAAAATCAGGGAATACCGTTCGTGCATACCAAGGGGATCTGAATTGTTACACACGCTGGTGCGAGAATCAGAGAGTTCCCCCTTTTCCAGCCACCGCCGACCAGGTAGTAAACTACATTAGTGATCTGGCGGATCGATATAAGGTGGCCACTCTCCAACGTCGGCTAGCTATGCTTTCGTCATTCCATGAACTTCAGGGAATGGAAAGCCCGACGTCTAGCAAACTGGTTCGAACGGCCATGGACGGGATAAAGCGCTCATTAGGTATCAAGCAGCATCAGGCCCCGGCGTTCACCCTGGAAACTTTCCAGAAAGTGCTGCTGTCTTTGGACGAGAGCGTGAACAGTCAGCTCAGAGATAAAGTTGTGCTGCTGCTAGGTTTTACCGGGGCGTTCAGACGCGGTGAATTGGTTGCTCTGAATGTGGATGACTTGAATTTTGATGAAGAAGGTATTCTCATCGATGTACGGCGTAGTAAAACGGATCAGTTGGCCGCTGGTCAACTGAAGGCAATCTTCTATGCTTCCCACCCAGGGCTCTGCCCGGTCCGGACTACCAAACGGTACCTACAACGGATTACTGAATGTGGGGCTATGCCCGATGAGCCGGGAGCCTCGCCCCTACTGCTCCGGATGCGTCGAGGAGATCGGTTCGGGCTTCAGCGGCTCACCGATCAGACGGTGAACCTGATTGTAGCTAAGCATTTCGGAAACCATTTCTCAGCTCATACCCTACGGGCTAGCTTTGTGACTGTATCAAAAAAGAATGGAGCTAGTAATTCGGAGATCATGGCGCAAACCCATCATAAGACCGAAGCCATGATTCGTAGGTATACTCGTTTTGAGGATGCCCGGAGCCATAATGCTGGGACAAAATTGGGATTGTAGTTTAAGATGAAATAATGATTCAGAAAAGTAAAATTAAAGCCACAGAAGTAATTGCAATTGTTGTAGCTCTAGCTGGAGTAGTCGTGGGAATCCTCACCTATCTAAATCAAGAGGGGAATAAAAAAGGTTCAGAAGAAGACCCAATCGTTGTTCGACACTTAGAATCTCGTAAAGATGATCAAAATTTTAAGATTACTAGAAACTCAATAGGTGGTGTTAAAGTGGGGATGGAATCCGAAGAAGCGAACGAATTATACAGAGGATATGAATTCAAATCAGATTATCATATGGGCGGCATTTTGACTACAATATCTAAAAACGACACGAGTATTGTTAACTGGTACGCAGATGATCAGGAAAAGATAACCTGGATATCAACCTACAATACAGATTTTGAGTTATTTAATGGATTGAAAGTCGGTGCGGATTTAGGAACCTATTTCTCTGTATATCAAAATGAACAGAGATTATTTTATGATTTTCACGATAATAAGTTTTTTCTTAAACCGTACGATATGAACTCTAAACTTAGAGTAACTTGGTTCTACGTTGATGTATTAGATGAAGAATATCTGTTTACCAATGTTAAGGATTATTTTGGCGAACTCTACTATGATGTTAGCAAACATGGTGTCCCTGAAGGATCAATCTCTGGAATATTGATGACCGTGGAAAAATGAGTCCAAATATTTTTTAATAATTGATTAACATAACTTTAACTATATCACAAAAATTCGAGCACAGAAACAGGGCTGCGCTGTACAAATATTAAGTGTCCAATCCGGAAAGGGCAACTAGAAGGAGAAGAAGCTTTTCCAGAACATGAGATTTTTATATCTGAAAATATTTCTAAGTAGAAATTTGCATAGCTGTAAACAAATTATGATATTGATTAGTAAATCATCCTTTTCTAATGAAAGATACCACACTGCAATATCACTCATCATTGGACGAAATTTGCTTTCCTGTTGACAAGCGGCCGGTGGCTGATTTATTTCCTGACTACGACTTTGCAGACGACCTTACCCATGCAGTTTATCGCACCGACGAAACAGCTACAAAAATTCTACAATTGTGCCCAGACAGCTACGAGCTGATCCCTAATGAAAAACTTCTCGCCCCCCTGGTTGAAGGGCTAGATCACCGATTTGGTAGTGAAGGCTATGAGGCATTAATTCGGAGCTACGATGACCGTAGATTTTATCTTTCATTTACGATCAAAGAAGAGTATTCAATCGCTAAAAAGGACAAACTACGCCCGCGTATTGAAATTCGGAATAGCTATGATGGCTCTATGCGCCAAACGGTTTCACTGTCCTTCTATCGATTGATTTGTAGTAATGGTATGATGGGCATGTCGGAAGTGATTGCCAGTAGCACTAAGCACCGTACTGGTGCCCAATTACCAGACTATGAATTAGTGTTTGATGAATTAGAGGATATATCCTACCGCGTTGAGCGTTTTAAGCGTATGACTGATCGTAGGGTTACTCCCGATGAGTTGGAAGAGATTACTGAAATTATACGAAAGCGTAAGCAGTTGAAGTATCCAGCTATCCTCGTTGACCAGGCCCCCATTATCGCGGAGAAAGAAGCAGCACAATTAGGCGTTCCTCTGAATAGCTGGTTAGTGTACAATGGTTTCAATCACGCGCTTTATCATTCTCGTGGAAAACTATTACCTGATGAGCGCGAACGAATTGATCGTAATGTGCTTAGAACAATGCAACAACATTGGAAGCTTCCTTCTAACATACAATAGCACCCTATCGGTAAACCCTACAGAATTTCATACGAATTGTTATTTTGAAAATTTTTCTACTTTTTAAAATTTCTAATTAGAAATTTTTGCAATTGCTATATATCCGTGACTCGCATAAATTGTGTATTCTGTAAAAATTATTAGTTGTCAATTTTTATATTTATAAATATTTCCAGTTAGAAATCCTTCTGTTCAGCCATTATATTTTGACCGCCGGATTGTGGTCATACGATTACTTGCCATACCCTGTAATGACTTGCTAGTTGTTGCTACTTTTTAGTAGCTTAACATATCGGCATTGCTGCTGCCAGATAGTCGGGAAATCACGCTGTGCTTCATTCGTGAAACTATCGAATAGACTTAGCCACTCATTCTGTGCCAGCTCACCCCTGATGCCGTATATAGGTAACTCCCATATTCGTGTGTTTTTTCACGCTAAGGATTTAATGACGATGCAACTGCTACGCCCTAATCCGATGCGGATCAATAATGTACTCACCGTAGAGAATAATATTCTCCCATCCAATTGGGCTGATATGTGTGATTAGTTCGTTATTTACTGTCAAACCGTCTTGCTGTTTAATGTCGATCAGAATACGGTTTATCTCTTTGGCCTGCCAGTAGATAATAGGGTTCATCTACATAAAGGGACGGAATTATCGGTAGAAATAGGCGGGTTTTTGTCACTCTGATAGAACATAGTTAATCGCCCCTCACTAATTATATGAAAAATAGGATTCGGACTGTCAACAGAGTCTATACTTAACTAGTGCTCACCCAAGAAGCTATATAAAGGCTTATTTTCCTGCGGTAATTAATCGAAATCTTTTAAATGATTTAAGGGGTTTTATCAACTGTACCAATGAATGGTGAGATTCTATGAGTAATACATTTTGATAGTCGTCCAACATCAATGATAGAATGGGAACATCCACAACTTGATCCATAATCCGGTATATAGCTAAATTGGCAAAATGAAGTCTCAAATATCTAACCCACATTTTCTCATCTCGACGGGATAACGGATAACAGCGCTCATCGATTAATAATAAGGTAGTAGGAATTGCTAAGCATAAATCAGCAATTTGCTTAATCCGCCGATGGGTATCCGGCTGCCCATCGTCTATCAGAAAAATATGCTCAATACGCTCTTCGCCCTCAGGTACTACCAGTGCTGGGCAAGCGAGATCATAGGGTAATTTGCTACCTGACTTTTTAATATACTTCTTGTAGTGGGTATTAGCTATAATCAGTAAGCTAGAAGACTGAGCTTCCTGCTTCATTTACTGGAAGCAGAAATTGGTACTACCATTTTGCGCTAGAGAAAAGTCATTGGCCAAATTGACAGATGGGAGGTGATGGTCGCTGAAATAAGCATCGAGAGGCGTAGATGGTAATCCCATCAAGTCTTCTACAGAAGAGCTACACACTAACTGATGCTGACCAGTACCAAAATAAAAAGTTGTAAGTGCTTCTACGGTTCCCGTCCGGTCCCGGCACCATACTATTCTTTTCCTGCTCATCGGTTAAAAAATTTGCTCTCGTTAAAAGTGGGAGTTTGAGCATTCAAAAAAAATGATAAAAGTCAGGTTACCCCTTTTGTTAGTAGAGGTTCGCTATACGAACTAGTCCGGCAGGGTCTTCAATACGTATCTTTCGTCCCTGGGTGGAGATCAATTGGTCGCTTTTAAACTCATTTAGCAGGCGAATGAGTGTTTCGGTCGCTGTACCTATAATATTTGCCAGATCGTCTCGAGTGAGATTAATTTCAATGCTACCGTTATCATGGGTATCCAAGCCGTAGGTGTCTTTAAGCTCGAGCAATGTAATTGCTAGGCGTTCTCGCACTGAACGTTGTGCCTGGTTCGTAATGTTCTCAGTCATCAGCCCGAGTTCTTGGCATACCTGCTTCATAATTTGCTGATTGAGCTGAGAGGATTCTTGCAGGGTCTGTAGAAATGTTGATTTGGGAAGAAAGCAGATAGTGCACTCTTCCAGTGTCTCGGCTGAAACTCCGTAGCTCTCTTCTGCCAGCAAGGCTTTGTAGCCTAACAACCCCCCGTTGCGTGCGATACTGATAATCTGCTCCTTTCCTTCGTAACCCAACTTATAGACTTTTACTTTACCCTGATTAATGCAAAAAACCCCCAAAGGTCGAGTGCCTTCATGGAATAAGATTTGCCCTTTCTTGTAAACGGTGCACGACTTCCCCTTAGAAATAGCCGTGAGTTGGTGGCTGCATAACGAACTGAACGATGAGGTCCCCAAGGAGCGACAAGTTTGATAAGCGATAGAAGGACGAAGCGGCTTTCTCATAACGTAATCACTTTCACATATCTTTTTGTAAAAACCGGCGGTGCACCAGATAATAAGGAATAGCAATCCAGAGCAATAGCGCTGCCAGTGAGACAATAACCCCTCGGAAGCTGCCAAAAAAATCACGAAATAAGGCTCCTGATAATCCTAAAAGTGCTGAAGCTTCGGTTTTCATAATGATCGTAATGCGAGCGATGTCTATGGGGTTGAAGAACGATAGCGTGAGTACGCCTGGCTCAATCGGGTACTC
The DNA here is from genome assembly GCF_030506325.1 of Tunicatimonas pelagia. Classification (NCBI taxonomy): domain Bacteria; kingdom Pseudomonadati; phylum Bacteroidota; class Cytophagia; order Cytophagales; family Catalimonadaceae; genus Tunicatimonas; species Tunicatimonas pelagia. The sequence goes on from NZ_CP120684.1 coordinate 52,302, forward strand.
GCCCAAGTGGTACATAAAGAACAGTAGTAACCCATCGTATACGAAGGCAAAGAACGCCCACAGTAACAGGGCTAATCCCATGCCACGGGCTTTGTCAGATACAACAGTACTAATGAACAAGGCAATCGCTACAAAAACGAAGATGAGTAGCCCACCACTAAGTATAAGCAACAAACTCTCAGCAGCAGGATAGAATAATAGTAGCGGCAAGCCAATACTTAGCAGAAATCCAGCTACAAGAGCTCCGCATAATCCTAGATAAAAGCCCCCGAGGACCGTAGCTCGGGCGATGGGTTGCGCCAGCAGCAATACGATAAAATCCTGGGAGTTGTAAAAGTAGACCACAGCAAATACTAAGGCAATGAGTGGCAAAGCAAATAACGTTACCTGCATAATAATTAATAAAGCCTTTTCTGGCTGACTCTCCAGCATGAAGATACCCCAACCTACCGTGGCCAACAGCAGTACGTACCCCTGAATGAGCCGGTTCCGGAGTAGGTCACTAATGATGTATTGGCTTACTTTCTGCATCGGGTTGTTTTTGGGTTAAGAGCCGGACGATGATTTTATTAAGCTGGGTTTCGGAAGTCTGTTTCCGCAGGGTCTCCATCGATTCAAAAAACTGCACTTGGCCCTCCATTAAATAAATTATCTGGGTGGCAATGTCGTCCAAATCGTTAAGAATGTGGGAAGTAACCAGCACTAGCTTTCCGGTCTGCACACTACGGTTGATCTTACTCTTCAGGCACTCATTGGATGGCGGATCCAGGGCGGCGGTAGGTTCATCCAGAATGATGATGGGTGGATCAAATAAAAAGGCCAAAGCAGCACTTACCTGTTGCCGCATCCCCCCCGATAGCGAACCCAATGATTTGTGATGTATTTGCTCAATGCCAAATTCTTCGTACAGCTCATTATCGTAATTACTTACATCCGCTCGCAACTGCTTGATCATAGTGAATAAATCTGCTACCCGCAGATGCTCAGGAAAGCGGCTTAACTGGGGCATATAGCCGATGTCGCTGCGGTACTGATAGCCCGTTTGAGTGTTGTTCCCATTCACGGTAATTGTCCCCTCACCGGGTAGTACTAACCCTAAAATGGCTTTTATTAACGTGGTTTTACCCGACCCGTTCGGACCGATCATCGCTACGCATTGTCCGGTGCGGAGTTCTATCGATACCGAGCGAAGTACATGCTGCTGACCGTAGTTTTTACTTAGGTTTTCAATTTTGATCATAAGCATAGGGCTGCATCTGAGGGTACTGATCAGTCAAGGTTGCCGGGATGATTGTGGGGAAAATCCGCTCGCTAAACTCCAATAGACTCACAAAGAAGCTATGCAGCATCAGCGTCGCCGCCGGAATCTGGTCGGTAATGCGAGCGAACAGGTTCACTGGGCGGTAGGGTTCGTCGCCGGAGCCATCTCGGTTTAGGTCGTAGCCCACGTAGCCGCTCCAGTAGTTGCGCTCATAGTGGTTATTGTTGTTTTGGGAGTTGGTGACTACCTCAAAGGTATTAGCCAGGAAATTATTGGCGAGCACTTCATTGTCCAGACTGTTGCCCTTCATATCCAGAGCGGTACCGTTCAATGAGAACTGATTCTTCTTAATGATAATTCGGTTGGCACCTTCGGCCAGAATACCGATAGTATTTCGCACAAAGTAGTTGCCACTGATCTCTCCATCGCTGATTTCTTTTAGTAGTAAACCGTAGGAAGCCCCGCCCCAGTTATGGGAAAAGTGGTTATGCTGCATGCGTATTTCCCGGGAGAACATCACTGCCACTCCGGCTCCGTTTTCTCGGAATTCATTTGCTGAATACGCATCGTTGTTGGAAAACATAAAGTGCAAACCGTAGCGCAGGTTTCGGTAACTTTGATTATGGTGAATCTGGCTGTTATTCACAAACTCCAGATAAATACCATCGCGATGACCACTAAGCGTATTATGGGTAATCTCCAGATAATCGCCCTTCCAAACGTGAATCGCATTACCTGCCGAGGCTTCATCGTCGGCCTGATCTACAATATAATTATTCACTACCTGATAGTGGGTAGCGTATTCCAGATATACTCCAAAGAAACAGTTGATAATCTCGTTGTTACGGATACTACCGTAGTGGCCCTGACGTACCTTGATGGCGGCTAGTTCCTTTAAAAAGCTAACCCCTACATTCTGGAGTGTAAACCCTTCAATCACCACAGAATCGGCCATCACCACAAATAACTCAACCGCCTGATGCTTCGCATCGAGTTGGGGTTTTCCTTCGCCAATCAGGTGCAGCGGTTTATCAATGACGATAGAATGCTGCGCGTAAAGTCCAGGCCGTACCAGAACGGTATCATGAAGATTAGCTTCCCGGATTGCTTCCTGAATGATTTGGAATGACTCGTTTATTCCTACCACTAATGTTCGGGCATTAGCTGAAGGGATTAGCCAGGCGCTTAGCATAATTATCAGCACGATGCAGATTCTCATATCACTTCCGATTCTTCAATAACAAACGCACTTCGTTCCAGGAAAGTAGCTGGGTATTTGATGGCAAGTCTTGCGTAGTAGGACGGTAGAATGCTGCTAAGTTGGCTCCCATGGGGCTACGAAACTCCGGTGAAATAACAAACACCAGCGAATCCATTGGATATAACTGTTTCGGATTGTTATGAGCCACTGCTAGTAGCATTTGATACCGGGTAGATTCTTCAGCCAATTGATTCACGACACATTCAGTAGCATCGTACTTATAGATTCTCCCTTTGTCGGTAATCAGCTCCGCCCCAAACTTAGGATCGGCTATCGACATCTTGCAGTAGTGGCACTGGTCTTTCCCAAAGGCAATAGGTTCTGGTTCAGTCTGACAACTGGCAAGTAGCCCTACTATAATCCCTATCATCCACTTCTTGAGCAAATCAAACATGCACTTTCTCTTTACGGATACTTACCCAGGTGGCCAGTGCTGCTAGTAAAATAGATAGTGTCATGAAGATCGTACCCATACGCGGATAAGACTTCACGTAAAAGTTAAGCAAGTCTTTCTCGCCTATTAGCGGGGGCATATAGGTCATGCCGGGTACCTTAATCGGAGCGTTTGGGTCCAGATTATGACCGTAGTCGTACATCCAAAGATAAAAATCGTAGACCCCCAAAATGGCAAGCACCACCATGATAACCAACCAAGTGGCGTAACCCCAGGTTTTGTTCAGCAGCACCGTTCCTACTCCCAAAGCCATCATACCGTAGACGACGTAAGGGAAGTATACAAGTTCGGGAATAGAATCTGGCTCAATGTACTGCATCCCGATATAGTGGTTCAGAATATTAATGTTCTGAATGATACTATCAGTGCCATCATCTCCTGAAAAGCGGTCGATCCAAATATTGAGGCGTAAGCCACCGGGAAACTGAGCGGCCTCTAGCGTGATCTGCCATAAAGGGAATAAAAATAACCCCCCTAGCAGTATCACCCCCAGTAACATAAGCCACCGAGCGGCACCCCGTTGAGTAGTAATCCGCTGTGACTGGTTTAGTAAGTTCATAAATTGGGTGTAGAAAATGATGAAGAAACCCTTCTTACTTAGATAAAGAAGGGTTTCTCTCAAGAATTAGACGCTATTAATCATCAACCCGCTGGGCAAGTTGCTGTTCAGCTTGTTCTCGCATATTGGTGGCCGTGGTATTTTCATTGTTGAGTCCCCACTTCAGCGGCACATCCGAATTAGCTGGGGATACCCGTACGTAGCCCGACATCTCTTGGTGTAGCGCCGAGCAGAAATCAGTGCAGTAGAAAGCAAATACTCCTGGTTTGAAGGGCTTCCACTTTAGGGTGCGAGTCTGTCCGGGCATGACCAACAGCTCCGCATTAGTAGCCCCTTGTACCGCAAAACCGTGCGGTACATCCCAGTCCTGCTCCAGGTTCGTTATGTGGAAATACACTTCATCGTCCATCTTGATGCCTTCAATGTTATCGGGAGCCAGGTGACTACGAATAGCCGTCATATATACGTGTACCTCTTTACCTTCCCGCTCTACGCGGGCTTGTCCTTCCCCTTTCGCCGCTCGGGGGTGCCCATTATCTTCAATCCGGTAGAACTTCTTTACGTTAGGCACAATTTTCCCCGCCGAAATAGCCTGAGCGTAGTGTGGCTCGCCTTTGGTAGGGAAATCCAGCACCAGCTTCATTTTTTCGCCGCTAATATCAAACAACTGAGCACTGTGGGCTAATTCCGGCCCGGTAGGCAGATAACGGTCTTTGGTGATTTTGTTCATGGCTACCAGGTACTTTCCTTCCGGCTTGCGCGTTTCCCCTCCCGGAATCACCAGGTGACCGGGTGAATAAAAAGTAGATTGACGATCTAGCACTTCCAGACTTTCTACGTCCCACTTTACTACTTCCGAGGAGATAAAGAATGTCGTATAAGCGTTGCCTTTTCCGTCGAACTCAGTGTGCAGTGGACCTAAGCCGGGCTTCTGCAAAATGCCGTGCAAGCCCGACTCGTAGTTGATGATCGGAATGCCATTGATGTCTCCCGCGAAGTCTTCGCTCTCAATGGCGGCCATCAGCTTGTCAAACGAGTAAATAGACATGTCGGCGGATAGCTTACCGTTACCCACAATGAACTCTCCGGTAGGATCTACGTCGCAGCCATGAGGCGACTTAGGCACCGGAATGAAGTATACCATACCGGGACAATCCTGCGGGTTCAGGATAGTGGTTTCGGTTACTTCAGTAGAATTGACGATGCTGGTGCTCTCGTCCATCAGGTTATGATAAAAGGAAGTTTCCCGAGTTTGGCCTTTTCCCTGCTCTAGGTATTCTTCCGCTTTTTTCCAGTTCACAATGGCCAGCAGGTCTTTATCCTTCTGAGAAGCATTCACTTCCAGCAGCGTGTGTGCCTGCTCGGAGTTGTAGGTGGTCAGAAAGCTCCAGCCGTGGGATTTTCCTTTACCGTTTCGAGCTAAATCATAATTATAGCCGGGCATCTCGATTTGAAACGCTAGTTCCATATGCCCTTCTTCCGGGTCAACCGATACGTAGTTGATCAATCCCTTGAAGTTCTCCTGATAGGTATCAATGCCTACATCTTCTTGAGGAATAGGCACGCTAAAACGAGTACCCGAAACCAGATATTCCGAGTTTTCAGTAATAAAGGGTGCGCAGTGCAGTCCGGCTACATCCGGAATTTCCAGAATTTCTACCGTTTCAAAGGTTGTGAGGTCTACTCGGGCAATACGGGGGGTGTTGTTTCCATTGACAAACAGCCAGCGTCCGTCAAACTCGCCATCGGTTTGCGAGAGTTCAATGTGGTGAGAATCGTCCCAGGGTACTTCACCATAAGATGTATTGAACATCGCTTTGGTTTCTTCGCTGTAGCCGTAGCCGTTCTCCGGATACTTAGAAAATACCGGAATTTCCTTGAGCAAACGGCCTGAGGGTAACCCGTAGGCCGTCACTTGTCCGCTAAAGCCGCCCGACATAAAGGCGTAGAACTCGTCGTACTCACCGGGCGGCACGTAGGCCTGTTGGGCGGCATCGCCCTCTACAATGGTCTGGGTCGTTCGTTGGGAGCAGTCGGTCAGAAAGACAGCTCCCAGTACAAGAAGGAAAAATAAGGTAAGGAAAATAGTGTTTGTTTTCATGGTAGTATTAGATTTGGTTTGCTGCTTGATCTTTTTCGCCTACGGTCTCTACGTCGTTTTTACGCATGAACTCCAGCAGAGCGCGAGCATCGCCAATGGAGACTCCCTGGTTAGGCATTCGGGTTAAACATTCTTCTAATAATTTCTGGGCTTGTGGGTCTTCGGCCAGCATAACATCTACATTGGTGATCATATTCATGATCCACTCGGGGCGACGCTTATTAGTGACACCCGCCCAGCCGGGACCTACTACCCGCTGGTCGGTGAGCTTATGACAGGCTGAGCATTTCATTTCGTAAATGGCTTTGCCTGTGGTAATCATGCTTTCTTCCAGCGGGTCGGTAAGATTCACTTCTTTCACCTCTCCAATTCCTTTAGGGTCAGCTTTGGGTGGTTCAGCCTCTTGAGCAGTCGCAGCCGGTGATTGTGAGGCTGTTTCACCCCCCCCTCCGCAGGAAATAAGAAAGACAAAGGATAACCCGCCCAGGGCGATAAGTAATTGTTTCATAAGACTAGATTTTGAAGAATAGATAATTAAAATTGTTGAGTGATCAATGACATACATTGACATTGGTGTTAAGTATGATTTACATCACGAGCTGTCGAGCAAATTTGACCGGACAAAACCGACTAGAATAACGGTTAACGCAGCTGGAAACAAGGCAGTCACGCCAAACAGAATCTCGTAGTAGTAGGTTACAAACCCTTGCCGTAGCCATAGCAGCGTACCTTGACCAAATAATACCAGTTCAGATAAAATGAACGCTGCCAGAAGCAATAGCCAACCCGCTTGCGCCAGCGTATTCTGGGGTAGTAACCCGCTCTTAAGCAATAGGCTCACTCCGGTCAGGGTAATAGCCCCTAGTGTGATTAGATGGATAAAACCGATCACATAATTACGAATGGTGTAAGAAATCTCGGCCACAGCCGGTAGCGCCACGGCAGTTTGTACCGTTACTTTCAGTAGCAGGCAGAGCACTCCAAATAAGAATAGCATGTCCGTCCAGTCGTCGGGGCGTTTGAACGGATTAGCGGCGATAAACACGGGTCGCAAAATCAGATAAAAAGCCACTACTTGAAGTAACACTCCCAGCGTATTTAGGTAGAAAATAACCGAGAGTGGAGTGCTCCAGGTGACACTCAAGGCATATGTTAATAACAATGAGGCCTGTAGTAGCCAGAACCCGGTAGTGGAAACAGCCACAGATTTACCACTCCGTTTAATATGAAATAGCCACAATCCTACGATCGCGTAAGTAAGCCAACCGTTGAACTGGAAATGTAGAAAAAACTGGATACTAGCAAAGTACAGGGGATGCAGTTTTCCCAGTAGCGCACTTACTGGCCCAATAGCCCAGAGTCCTAGCGTGGATACCAACAGCCAGTAGATACTCCACCGGACAAAGCGCCTGTGCACTCCAGGAGGCTGAGCGGCTAAGTCTTGTAGAAAATAATAAGCAAATGCGTAGGCCGATAGCAGATGAACGGCTGAAAAGGAGATGCTGTAGAGACCATAGCCTTGGTAAAGAAAGAAAACGGCCATTCCAACCGCCGAAATCATATTCAACCCCAACAAGTAGCGATACTTGGTCAGCCACCGGGAATGCTGGAGTAGCAAAAACAGTAAAGCACCGCTTACTAGTGGATACGCCCAGCCCAATAATGCCACGTGCGAATGGGCGTGTAACAGATGCTTGTATTCCAAAAACGGTACTTCATTGACAAAGTAGTAGCGCATCAGGGTTCCAAATATCGCAGCCAGCCAGAAAAAGAAGACGGCTGATCCCATCCAGTGGCGTATAAAGCGAGCAGAAAAGCGTGGCTGGGTAGGTGTAGAGCGATATGGTTGGACGGTCTTAATCATTTAAAGGTGAAATCAGCAAAGAGTCGCTGAGCTTGGGGGAAAAGAATATTATTTTCCAGATGAATATGTCGGTGTAGATCAGCCTCAAATTCCTGCAATAGTGCGAACGTCACTTGGTAGGTCTGACAACCATCTTCCGGGGGAGTATAATGATTGCTCAACTGGGCAATCTTGCTGAATCGTTCTCCTTCCGTTTGATGCTCCGCTTCCATCATCCGGATTGGATTGTCAATTTCTCCAAAGTGCGGCCGGGCTAGTGGGTAGTTTTTTTCTTGTGACTCCACCATCGCCCGGATGTAAGGGAACAGAATAAGCTCCTCTTTCTTCAAATGCGCTAATAAATGCTCGCTGCCCTCAAAAAATAGGGTCTTTATCTCGTGTAGCTCGGGGTGTTGCTGTCCATGCCTCTTTACCAACTTTTCCAGGTAGGCTTTTAGGGCGGGTACTGTGGCTCGCAAGTAAGCATGGTGCTCATCCACAATAGTATCAATCAACTGGGGCAGTCCGAGCAGATGATCCTGATGAGCGTTGGGCAATTGCAGGGCTTCTTCTAATTCGCTTACCAATATTTCAGGAGCCAGTTGCTGGCTTTGGCAAGCTTCTTCCAAGGTAACTCTCCCTCGGCAACAGAAATCGATACCATACGCAGTGAGCACCTGAGCAGTACGGTAGTTTTTGGCAACGATGTCTCCTACGTTGGTTTGCAATAGCGATTCCATAATTAAAGATTTAAAGACCTTTATATCTTCAATTGCTTAAAATTTTACACTTTTAAATAGTAGTGCCCAAGCAATAAGCCCTCTTTCACTTCATCAATCGTGGTTGAAATAAGCACTCCCGCCAGGTGATCACGAACCGCCTTAAACTTATCGTGTACGGGGCAGGGGCAGCTCTCCGAGCACTCAGCTAATCCTAATACGCATTTAGTGAAAATTCCTTCACCATCAATAGCAATGATGATTTCATGCAAGGTAATAGCCCGGTGGTTAGGTAGCTGAAATCCGCCGCTAGGGCCTCGTAGTGACCGGATCAACCCTTGGCGAGTTAGTCGCTGCAATACCTTAGCAGTAAATGCTTCCGGACCATCAATTTCTTGTACGATCTCGCGGAGTCCAATCCAGCGCCCCTGCTGTTGATCGGTCGCCAGATAGATCATAATTTTTAACGCTATTTCACCAGCTCGGGAAAACATATCACATCAAATTTAGTAGAGGAATAATTAAAGACAAATTAATCCGAAATTATTTTTTTTAGTAAATTACTTCTTTGTACAGTATATGGAGCTTATACCCGAAGGATCTTATTTCGATGATTTAAATAATCAAGGGTTGTCCGATAGAGAAAGGGACTTCTTTGAAATAATCGCACATGTATTTAATACTATTGAATTTACTAATCTTGAATTGGTGAAGGCTTTGGATTCTAATACGCCGAATGTATCCGAGGTTGCAATGAGCAGAGTATGGAGCTTAATTGACAGCTATTATCGTCTTTATAAGCTACTTACTAAAGCCCCTAGAATAAAGAAAAAAGCCCCTTTTGTTCAAAAATTCGTTAGAAAACTAGCGGATGTTGAGGCTATACGAAATTTTCATCAGCATATAGATAATGAAACAGATACACTTTACAATAACAATCTACCTGTTCTGGGTCATATATCTTGGGCTAAAATTTTAGATGAAGGTAAGCGTATTCAAATACATGTCATGATACCATGCTCATTAAAAGATGATATGTTGACCACGGGTGTAAATCCATTGGGTCTAGTAGCAAGAAATAAGATCGACTTTATAACCTACTTTATCAACGATCTGTCAATTAACCTTGCCGATCTTGCATATGCCTCATTTGACTTCATAAGGGAGCTAGAGAAGTTTTTAGCCGAGGGAGATGAGTAAATGGATTTCGGGATCGTCCTGTAACGCAAGCTTAGTTCACAGAACATAGGCAGTGACCGACTTTTAATAGACAACTACTTAGCCCTTATTTTACCGGGCGTCTTCCACCTTTTTAACGGGGTGGGCAGGGCCGCCCAGGCAAACTATTCCAAGAAAGATTAAGTCCCTAGATACTCAGGTATTCTTGTCCGGTAGTTGAAATAAGCTGATTAAAGTAATATTAAAAGATGATATTTATCATCCTCTGATTAACTTAACAGCCGTAATTTTGAATTATTCTAAATAATGTCCCTCATGAGGCTATCGACTAACATGTACCAGCCCTAATGCAGTACCACGACTGAAGTGGTTTGAATGTGAAAGGTTCTGTTCAAATGTTTACAAACTAATCCATTCGCTTGAAAGGGTCATATAACCCGGTAACCGACTTGAAAATCTATGCAAAATAGCAAACAGGACATAAGCACCGAAAAGGATATTGAACTGATGGTGGATTCATTTTATGCCAAAGTGAACCATGATCAGCTACTATCCTTTGTATTCAATGATTTTTCAAAAGTAGATTGGAACAAGCACCTACCCAAGATGTACCGATTTTGGAATACGCTAATTCTTAATAAACAATCGTACAAAGGCAATCCCTTTGCGGCTCACGTGCCTCTGCTGGTAGACAAAACGCATTTTGATCGTTGGGTGCAGCTTTTTGAAGAAAATATGGATGAGCTTTTTGCAGGTGATGTAGCGGAACAAACCAAATTAAGAGCAAGGTCAATCGCTCATATCTTTCAGAGTAAATTAGAACATATAAATCAAGAAAAATGAAAACAGCTAACCTGTATCAAGACATCCGATACGACGAAAGCAAACCTATTGCTTCTGTCTTGTTTGAAACCGATTTTACCAAGGAAATCCGAATTGCTATGCAACACGGAACTGTAATGAAAGAACATAAAACTTCTTTTCCCATAGTGGTAGAAGTGCTGGAAGGTAGTATTGATTTTGGCATGCAGCAACAGACCAAACACTTAGTAAAAGGAGACCTAATTGCGTTGGAAGGCAACGTACCCCACGATTTACAAGCCACTGAAAACAGTATTATTCGGCTTACTTTGACCAAGTACGACAATGCTAAACGGGTAAAGCAAGTTACTGAGAGCTAAATATTCCAGAAAATGGGAAACAAAACAATTGATACCAAACAGGGACATTGGATACTGGCTAAGATGGGCAAAAAGGTACTGCGTCCCGGAGGAAAAGAACTTACCCAAAAACTCGTTCAGAACCTGAAAATAAATCCAGAAGACGACATTGTAGAGTTTGCCCCAGGGCTGGGATTTACGGCTTCCATTGCCCTAGAGTCCAACCCTAAAACCTATACGGGTATTGAACTCAATGAAGAAGCCGCCAGTATTCTTCGCAAGACCATAAAGGGGAAAAACCGAAAGATAATCATAGGCAATGCGGCAAATTCTACCTTGAGCGACAGTACGTACAACAAAGTATATGGCGAGGCGATGCTCACCATGCAAGCTGACCATAGGAAATCGGAGATTATTAAAGAAGCCTATCGAATTCTTAAAACAGAAGGTTTGTACGGTGTACACGAACTAGGACTACAGCCTGATGATATTTCGGAAGAAAAGAAAGCGGAAATACAGCGAGCATTGGCCCAAGTAATTAAAGTAAATGCTAGACCGTTGACTGTAACCGAATGGCGTAATCTTCTGGAAAAAGAAGGCTTCAACGTTATCAAAACCGAAACCAGTCCCATGCACCTGCTTGAACCCCAAAGGATGATTGATGATGAAGGTTTTTTCAGAACAGTAAAAATAGCATTCAATATTCTTACCCATCCTCAGGAAAGGAAACGCATTTTAGCGATGCGGAAAGTATTCAGCAAGTACCAAAACCATTTAAATGCGATAAGTATAGTTGTTGAAAAGAAATGATCTGTACCTAATTGACGATCAGTATGTTTGAACAAGGCTCTTCCGCGCAGAGTCTGGTTTGACTTTTAAAAAACCGAGAGTCCGGTTTGGGTTGTGAACTGCTCTAAAAACTTCATATAGGTAACTCCCATATTCGTGTGTTTTTTCACGCTAAGGATTTAATGACGATGCAACTGCTACGCCCTAATCCGATGCGGATCAATAATGTACTCACCGTAGAGAATAATATTCTCCCATCCAATTGGGCTGATATGTGTGATTAGTTCGTTATTTACTGTCAAACCGTCTTGCTGTTTAATGTCGATCAGAATACGGTTTATCTCTTTGGCCTGCCAGTAGATAATACTAGCCAATATGAGCGTCAAGCAGTTGGACGCGATACGCTGACCATCCCAGTCCCGGGGACCTAATCTACCGCGTTTGCCGTAGTTCACTTCCCGTGCCAGCGCGTGCATTTGCTCTCCCTTCAGTAGTCCCCGACGATTGCGTTGCCGAAGCACCGGATCGGATAGATAGTTGAGAATGTACTCCGTCTTAAAAATACGACCTAGTTCTCGGTTAGCGCGGTAAAAGTGGTTCTTGGGTGAAAAGCCTACTAAACGTTTCAACGCTGTAGATGCCGTTACATGTCCACTTTCCAGCGAAGCGTAGAACTGTCCCATCCGGTCCCATTCCTGAGCAACCCAGTCGGTATGAATCGCTCGATCGGATGGGCTGACTAACGGAGTAAGCTGCCGATAGTCTTTCTCTTTGCTAATCCGGTAGATATGTTGATCCTGAATATTGCGGATACGGGGGGCGAACTGTTTGCCCAGCATGGCAAAAGCAGCGAAATTAATCTCGGTATAGCCATGTGTATCCGTGTAGTGTTCCTCCAACGCCAGATCAGTTTCATTGTATAACAAGCCATCCAATACGTAGGCCGCATCTCGATCATTACACTCAATAGGCAAGCTGTAGAAGGGAGCGTAATTATCCGCTACAAAGGAATAGAACTCCAGGGCAAACTCATGAAAACGAGTACTGAAGGTTTGCTGAAGTACCTTTTTTGGCAAAGCAAAGCGTTGTCCGTCGCTACTGGAAGTACGCCCCTCCCCCCAGGCCTGGGTGACATCCAGTTGACTGATAGCCTGAACGATCTTAGCTAAACTACTACGCTGGGCTTCTTCGGTCAGTTGCCAATCGGTAACTTGTTTGATCTGCCGGTACGTGATGTCGTTGGTGAGCCGGGCCATAGTGGAAGGACCGATATTACAGCCGTGAGCCATGATCGTGGCCAGGAGAATACGCTTATCCTCTACTGTTTGAAAACTTTGACTCGGAGTACAGAAGTCGGTCAGGTGCTGCAAGTCGTTGTTCACATCGATGAGCAATTCCGGTAGTTTGATTACCAGCAGCCGTTTGGAAAGCGTCTTCTTCAGTTCGTCTAGCTGCTCCTGTTTTTTGGTGCCAAGTTTTTCTACTTTGTCTACCGACAGTTGCCACCGCCCCTGCGTCACCTGAGCGTAGTGATTATCGTCGGACGTCTGTAAGAAACGATCATAGGCTGCATTGAGTCGCTCGGTCAGGTACTCGACGGCCGCTTGCGGATGAACGGGTAGTCCGGCTCGTTGGAAGAAGTCTTTTCGTGCGGGTTGCCAGATATTGGATGCAATGAAAAAGCTTTCCAACTTACTGAAGCGCTTACTGCCTTTGACCGAGAGATTGCCCTGTTTGATGTCATCGCGTAATTGGGTAAGTAGTAGGCATTCCCAAGCGGCACGATCCGGACTTCCTTCTTTAAGGGCTTTGGCACGATGCTTTTTAGGAATGAAGTCTAACGGAGAATCTTCAGGAAGCTTGCGTTTTCCGGTTTCATTTAAGTGTTGCAGCAAGTCCAGTGCTTCGGTGGTTGCCGTAGCCTGGGGACTGGCTGCCTCTATTTCAATGTGATGTAAAAGTGTTGGCGTGAACTGACGCAGGTAGTGATAGCGGCTCACTACCCGCTGGAAAGTGTTGCTGTACTTACCGTCCAGATACAGATCAACTTCCACCACTTGTTCATGAAGTTTCTCTCTATCTACCTGATTGAACAGACTGTTCCTCAATTCAACATCGGTGATCTCATCATTAAGAATTGTTTGTCCCAGCATACGAAAGGTAGAAAGCGTTCGCCGCAGGAGCTTGCGTTGCTTTTTCACGTGATCTTCCACGTCGTGTTGTGCGCGATTGTAAACTCGGGTAACAATCTTATAAAGCATGTCGACCAAGTAGTCGACGGTTTCCCGATGCATCTGATGGAGAAAGCAAACTAACACCGAGTAGCGATGCGCCGGTTGGAGTTGGCGCAATCGGTCCGCTGAGCAGCGTTCGGCGTACTTGGTTAAAGAACGCTGATAATTATTGTTGAGCCAAGTAAGATCAAGGGCCAACGCTCCGGTCTGATCCATGACTTCTATCTTCCGAGTAAGCTTCAATACTGAAGCAGCCGAAGGATGACCAGGTGGTTGCTTAATAAACTGAAAAGGAGTGAAGTACTGATCGCCGGAAACCAACAGAGTATCTAAGTGCTGCCGGGCGGTATCACTGAGCATTTCGGCAATACGGCCGTAAATATGATGACGGGCGCGTTCCCGTTCTCGCTGAGTCAACCGGGTGAGCGTATAGTCTGCGGGTTCCAAGATGCGTTGTTGGTGCAGAAAGGTTCGAGCCAAAGCTTTGAGGGCAGTGGTTTGATCGGTTCGGAGGGATTGTTCAAACAGGTAAGAAGCTAGTTGCTCAGTATGATCTTCACTCCACCGAGTCAGGTTGAGATAGTCGCCAATCCGCTGCTGATGTTCGTAGACCGTTTGCAGTCGGTCTTGGTAGCGATTGATCTGAGAAGCTGAGATACTTACTTGGTATGAGACATATGTAAGCAGCGAATCAATGTATTGCTCAAAGGGGTTTGTTTCCGGAAAACGATTTAACAGTTTGACAAACGCCAATTGGTAGGCGAAGCCCAACTGATTGTGCAAGCGACGGCAACTACGAATCTGTGCAAAGTCCTCCCGGGAGAATTGCGCTTGTTCAACTAGGGTTTGCTTGGAAAAGTGAGTGCTTTCCATAGCCGGTAGACTGAGTAGAAAAACTTGGCACCAAAAAACAGGAGCAGCTAGACGAACTGAAGAAGACGCTTTCCAAACGGCTGCTGGTAATCAAACTACCGGAATTGCTCATCGATGTGAACAACGACTTGCAGCACCTGACCGACTTCTGTACTCCGAGTCAAAGTTTTCAAACAGTAGAGGATAAGCGTATTCTCCTGGCCACGATCATGGCTCACGGCTGTAATATCGGTCCTTCCACTATGGCCCGGCTCACCAACGACATCACGTACCGGCAGATCAAACAAGTTACCGATTGGCAACTGACCGAAGAAGCCCAGCGTAGTAGTTTAGCTAAGATCGTTCAGGCTATCAGTCAACTGGATGTCACCCAGGCCTGGGGGGAGGGGCGTACTTCCAGTAGCGACGGACAACGCTTTGCTTTGCCAAAAAAGGTACTTCAGCAAACCTTCAGTACTCGTTTTCATGAGTTTGCCCTGGAGTTCTATTCCTTTGTAGCGGATAATTACGCTCCCTTCTACAGCTTGCCTATTGAGTGTAATGATCGAGATGCGGCCTACGTATTGGATGGCTTGTTATACAATGAAACTGATCTGGCGTTGGAGGAACACTACACGGATACACATGGCTATACCGAGATTAATTTCGCTGCTTTTGCCATGCTGGGCAAACAGTTCGCCCCCCGTATCCGCAATATTCAGGATCAACATATCTACCGGATTAGCAAAGAGAAAGACTATCGGCAGCTTACTCCGTTAGTCAGCCCATCCGATCGAGCGATTCATACCGACTGGGTTGCTCAGGAATGGGACCGGATGGGACAGTTCTACGCTTCGCTGGAAAGTGGACATGTAACGGCATCTACAGCGTTGAAACGTTTAGTAGGCTTTTCACCCAAGAACCACTTTTACCGCGCTAACCGAGAACTAGGTCGTATTTTTAAGACGGAGTACATTCTCAACTATCTATCCGATCCGGTGCTTCGGCAACGCAATCGTCGGGGACTACTGAAGGGAGAGCAAATGCACGCGCTGGCACGGGAAGTGAACTACGGCAAACGCGGTAGATTAGGTCCCCGGGACTGGGATGGTCAGCGTATCGCGTCCAACTGCTTGACGCTCATATTGGCTAGTATTATCTACTGGCAGGCCAAAGAGATAAACCGTATTCTGATCGACATTAAACAGCAAGACGGTTTGACAGTAAATAACGAACTAATCACACATATCAGCCCAATTGGATGGGAGAATATTATTCTCTACGGTGAGTACATTATTGATCCGCATCGGATTAGGGCGTAGCAGTTGCATCGTCATTAAATCCTTAGCGTGAAAAAACACACGAATATGGGAGTTACCTATATAGAAGTAAACCAGCTTCTAAGTACAATATCCGTGGGGTCTGCATAATTGATGGTAACTCTTCTAACTCTGCTGGGTTCTGTAACAGGTAATATCTTGAACTAACGATAGGTTCGTTTGACCGTATCAACCATCGTGCTTCGCCTTCTCTTATGTCTTCAGTATCCGGATAAATTCGGCATTTCAGTGTTAACTCTCCATCATCCATATTAGCAATTTAATTTGTTCCTGATATAGTAACGTCCGATACCGATAGTCTTGTGGTGATAAGTCTGTTTGAATAGCCCTTAAGTCTGTAAGCTTCTTCTCAATCTCAAATAACTTCTTCTGAATATCACCTAATGTACGCATGGTATCTTCTATTATTTAGCCACCTATAATTATGCCTCCCGATATAGAGTGCGATGGTACCATCGAGCTCTTACGCGACGAATAACGCTAAGACAGTAAAAAAAACACGCTGTACTCTGCGGGTTTTGTCTGAGAATTTTTGTGGGTCTTTGTTAGGTGGAAAAAGAACAGTTCAAACGGGTATTTGCTACTAACCTTCGAAAATTTCGAAAAGTACAGAAGCTAACGCAAACGGTTCTAGCTGCTAAAGCGGATACCGACGAGCGATATATCCAGGCTTTAGAAGCCGGAACAAATGCTCCCAGTTTATACGTAGCCTGGAAGCTAGCTGTGGCTTTAGGGGTACCAGTAGATACCCTATGCTCGGAAGATGGGACCCCGTTAGAAGGCTAGCTTTACGATCGGTCTAACGGTTGTAAATTTTACATAATCTCGCTACTTTAACCCATCACGCTCAATCCTAGTAAGCACGAATGGCCCATGTATTGATCACGTCTCCAGATGCGCTGATAGATCCTCGCACGGATCGTTGGTACGATGGT
This sequence comes from Tunicatimonas pelagia, assembly GCF_030506325.1. NCBI lineage: Bacteria > Pseudomonadati > Bacteroidota > Cytophagia > Cytophagales > Catalimonadaceae > Tunicatimonas > Tunicatimonas pelagia. Next base: position 68,989 of record NZ_CP120684.1, read on the forward strand.
CTGGAACAAGCGCTTAAATTCTTTCAAAGCCAGAATCCGGACAACCTTGTGATTGTCTTATCTCGAAGTAACGAGAAACTCAAAGATGTTCCTGATACATATAACCCCGTACAACTTCCTGGTAAGGTAAGAGGATCTGGTAAAGTAATTGATGCTTTACTTAAGCAGTTTCCTAACTTATCAGAACGAGATATTTTCATTTTAGGAGCTAACGATGCTGACATGGTTACTGCATTTAACGGTAGAGTCCTGCTTCTAACTGCTGCCTATGCTCCTACTGATAGTCGCATACATTCTCCGGGTTACGGCATTAAAATTAGCTCGCCGGAAAAAGTGGAGGAGTTTTTCCGGTACTTTCTTCAGATTACGGATCCCTGGTATTATCAAATCGAGATAGACGAACAGGCTACGTTATATACACTTACCAATGCAAATACTTTCGGGAGAGGCAGCGATGTAGTGAAACTTAACGAAGCCTTTCGTGAATGCTTGAAGGAAGGGGCTGAAGACTATCACAATACTTTCATGGTCTATGCATTGATGAGTATGCAGTCGGAACAGACCATTGATATCTTTCGCGGAGTTGATGCTTGGGGAGTATACCCTTCTTCGTCAACTGGCCCCAATCCTATTCTAGAGCAGTTTAAGGAGCTTTTCCGTATCAACTATGGGTCCCGCTTTAAGCAACCTATCTTACTGAGGAAATCAGACACGTTGCCCCGCCATCGGCAAAAGAAGGATACTCGGGTGGCAATTGGCTGCGACAACCAATTAGAAACGATCATCGTCAATCCGAAAGCAAAAGCTAAAGTAAATGGAAAAACGGTATGCATCATTGATGACTTTACCACATATGGAACCAGTTGTGAGACCACTCGTATTCTACTAACGGAAGCAGGAGCGGAAAAAATCATATTTGTTACCATGGGAAAATACGGGAGGGAATACTATCGATACTCTTATCAGATTCAAGGGAATGTATTCGGTCAGTTTGAGTATGCCCGAACTGGTGATTATGAAGAAATTGGAAATAATGGTATCTTTAATCAAGGTGCTACTACCGATATCCGTCAAGCTATTGGCCCCCTACTCGCATGATTGATTACTCATTTACGTCCAAAGAAGGGTTGTTGTTCCTATGTTATTTGACCAATTATAACATCAATGCCATCTACCAGGCAGTGAATGATCATTCCCCTAGTACCCTCACCGATTTTTACCAAGCATTCTTACAACAAAGTCCCTCCTCGAGAAATGGAAAAAGTCAACAATCGTCTGACCATCATAAAAGAGCAAGCGACATTGATAAAGCATTACAACAAACCACTATTGCGCTGGCCAAACTACGGTATCACCGAGTAAATATCATTTCGTATATGGACGAAGATCATTACCCCAACCAGTTGAAGGGTATTAAACAACCACCACCCTTACTTTTTGTGAAAGGAAACTACAAGTCTAACCAAAGAATGGCGGCCATTGTCGGTACTCGCCAGGCCTCTAAGTTTGCTGATAAAATGACGCGTAAGATTGTGGATGTTGTTCAGGAGAGCGGTCTAGGTATCTTAAGCGGATTGGCGCTGGGAATTGATACAATAGCCCACCGGGCGGCCTTAGATAAGGATGTATACACCATAGCTATTCTGCCCAACTCACTTGATACAGTGTATCCGAAGTCAAACTTTCCCTTGGCAGTAGAAATTCTTGAGAAAGGAGGAGCCTTGATTAGCGAGCTGCCACCAGAAATTAATCGAGGAAAGAAAAGCTTCGTAGAACGCAATCGGCTTCAGACAGCTTTATCGGAGCTGGTTATACCTGTCGAGCTCGGAGCTAAGTCCGGTACTATGCATACCGTCAATTTTGCCAAGAAACAGGGTAAGCACGTCATTGTCGTTCAGCCCTTCGAACAAAATCAGTATTTACCACAGTACGAAGGAATTCAGACACTTATCGCCAAACAAGAATCCTCCCCTTACGAAAACTTTCATACGGTGACAAACTCCGCAGGATTAAGCGTTAAATTAAAAGGTCTCTTTACTTCAACTGAACAAATGACATTGTTCAGCTAGAGACTGTTCTATTATAATCAACCTATAATCATCTTCTCGTCTCAGCAATATTTTCATTTTTTTCTTTGATACTTTTTTGGCAATTTTCGGTAGATGTCCCACTTCCCCTACGATATTACCCAACTGGAAGTTGATCAGGCCAAGAAAAAAGCCATCAGCCATACGGATGGCCCCCTACTCATCATCGCAGGTCCTGGGGCAGGCAAAACCAAGACCTTAGTAGAGCGCATCGTGCACTTACTTTCACGGGGGGTAACCCCCGAACAAATGCTCGTAGCCACTTTCACTGAGAAAGCGGCCAAGGAACTTATCACACGGGTTTCCAGCCGTCTTTGGGATCTTAACGTTCGGATCAATCTTAATGAGATGTACATCGGGACCCTACATAGCATCTTCTTACGAATCCTAGAAGACTATCGGGAGCATACCCGGTTGAAGCGCAGTTATCGGTTACTGGACGCTTTTGACCAGCATTACTTTGTCTACCAACGCATCAATGAGTTTTTGACTATCGAGGGCGCGGATCAGTTACTGGGCGGGCACCAACGCTCTTCTTGGTACAAATCGGCGGAAGTAATTCAGCTCATCAATAAGATTAGTGAGGAGTGTTTGGCCGTGGAGAGCTTACTTCAGGCTGAGGATCTCGAGGTGCGAATCTTAGCGCAATTCTACCAGCGCTACTGCCAGCAGCTAGAAGAAGAAAATGCCTTAGACTTCTCTTTCATTCAAGTTGAAATTCTGCGCTTACTGGAAGACCAACCGAAGGTGCTTTCTGAGCTTCAAGAGCGGCTGCGCTACTTTATGGTAGATGAGTACCAGGATACCAATACGATCCAGGAGAATATTTTACTACTGCTTTCGGCAGCTTCCCAAAACCTGTGTGTGGTGGGTGATGATGATCAGGGACTCTACCGTTTTCGAGGGGCGAGCATTCGCAATATCTTGGAGTTTAAACAGAACTTTCCAAAAGGCACCTGCCAGCAGGTAACGCTTTCTACTAATTACCGCTCCCACCCGGATATTATCCGCTTTTATAATGAGTGGATGCAACAAATTAACTGGCAACGAGGGAGCCAATCATTTCGCTACCCTAAACAGATTGTTCCCCGAAATGATACCTTTCCTAAGGTGCCAACGGTTTTAAAACTATCCAGTCGTAGTAGCGAGGAAGACTATTTTGAGGAGGTCTATCAGTTCATCCGAACTTTACAGCAGCAAGGTACGCTGACGGACTTTAACCAACTGGCTTTTCTGTTCCGCTCGGTTCGCCATCCGCAGGTAATCTCCCTCTCCCACTACCTGGAGGAGCGGGGTATTCCGGTTTTTTCCCCCCGATCTAAGCTCTTTTTTGAGCGTGATGAAATACAGCTTCTATTGGGGGCGCTGGTATTTATCTTTCCCAACCTCTTTGAGCAGCTCAAGTGGTCAAACGAAGCCCAATTGGACGTTTGGAAGTACTATCAGCAGTGTAAACAACGTTTTGCCGAAGCAATCCGGGCTGATCCCGAAAAACACCAAGCCTTACTAACATGGGCGCAGCAGCGGGCCCGGGCGCACCTAACCCTGACTGGAAAAACTTCTTACGCCTTTGCTGCCCTTCTCTATCAGCTACTGGAGTATCCGATGTTCAGCGAGTTGCTCTCTACCGAGCTATCGGCCAATAAAACCCAGCTAAGGGCATCGTACAATATTGCCCTATTGACCAAACTACTCTACAAATTTGAATACCTGCATAATGTAACGGTTTTCACCCCTGAGAACCTAGAAGCCATTCTGCAAAACTTATTTAACCGCTATCTTCGGTTCATCATTGATGGGGGTATTGAAGAATACGAAGACTTTGATGAGTATGCCCCCTCGGGTTGTGTTTCGTTTATGACAATCCACCAGTCTAAAGGCCTGGAGTTTCCGGTTGTTGTGGTAGATTCGCTCGGTTCGTACCCGCGAAAGCAGCACACTTCGCTGGATGCCCTACTGCAAAACCACTACTACCATAAGCCGCCCTTTGAGCCACTGGACGCTACCAAACTGTTTGACTTTTGGCGGCTCTACTACACGGCCTTCTCCCGGCCTCAAAACCTTCTGCTGCTAACAGCCCACGAACAATTCAATCAGAATGGCTCCTTTCGAGCCCCATCCAAGTATTTCTTTCCTCAGTACGATAAACTTCCCTCCTGGCGGGATGAGCGCTTTGACCCTTCTCAAATTGAACTAGCTTCGGTTAAGCCGATTCATCTGAAGCACGAGTACTCGTTTACTTCGCACATTTTGCTCTACGAGAATTGCCCTTTGCAGTATAAGTTCTACAAAGAGCTAGAGTTTACTGAGGTACGTACCGGGGGAGTACTTGGGGGAACATTGCTTCACCAAACCATTGAGGATATTCACAAGGCGGTACTGCGGGGAGAAGTAGCTAGCTTGACGGATGAGAAGATTACCTCCTGGTACAACACTAACTACCAGCTTTTGGTAAAACAGCAGCGTACCTACTTACACCAAGGGCAGCAGATCGCTTTACTACGGCAAGTACTCAATTACCGCGACCGCAACGCCCACCGGTGGGACCAAATTGTGGAAGCGGAAGTGGACGTTTCGCTAGTGAAAGAAAACTATATCCTGAAGGGGGCAATTGATCTGATTCGGGGGGAAAATGATACGGTAGAAATTGTAGATTTTAAATCGGGTGATAAACCGGATGTGAATGCCACCGACGAGCTGACCCGTAAGCAATTGAACCAGTACCGCAGGCAACTAGAAATCTACGCCCACCTGGTAGAAGAGCGCACGGGCCATCGGGTGAGCCGAATGCATTTGTACTATCCTAAAGAAGAGAGCGGTAATCCCTACGTGAGCTTTGCCAAGCAGAAGGATACGATTGACCAAACAATCACTACGTTTGATGAGGTGGTACGCCGGATAGAGCACCAGGATTACTCCATGAAACATATTACCAAGAGCGAAAAACTTTGCGGAAGCTGTGATATGCGTTATCATTGCAATCCCAAACAGTATTCGTAATTCAGCCCTATGAGCGAACAAACTTCCTTAAATGTTCAAGCTGCTAAGAAACTAGCTACCGTAGAGGCCTATGAGTTTGAGCCGATCAAAGGCTATCCAATGCTCCGCTGGAAGGGTAAACGTCCGTTTACTTCTACCCAGTATTACCCCGCCCAGCATAAAGAAAGCCACGGAGAAGAGGTGGATGGCTGGATAAACCGTATTTACTGGGGGGATAATCTTCAGGTGATGAGCCACCTATTGAAAGAGTTTAGGGGAAAAGTAGACCTCATCTACATTGATCCACCTTTTGATAGTAAGGCAGATTATAAGAAAGTCATTAAATCTAGGGGAAGTAGTATTTCGAATGATTTAGGGGCGTTTGAAGAGAAACAATATACGGATATATGGAGCAATGATGATTATCTTCAATTTATCTACGAGCGTCTCATCTTATTGAAAGAATTACTTTCTAGCAATGGGGTGATATTTTTTCACTGCGATTCAAGTCGGGGTCATTACCTAAGGTGCATTTTAGATGAAATATTTGGCACCAATAGCTTTATAAACTCATTGGTTTGGCAAAGGTCCCATGCTCATGGCGATACTGGACAGGGGGCTAAGCACTTCGGACGAGTACTAGATTCAATTTACATATACGCAAAATCATCCGACTTTGAGTTTAATCCACAATACAAGCCATATTCTGATAAGATTATCAGCAGGGACTATAAGTACGTGGAAGAAGAAACTGGTGAGAGATATCGCCTCATGCCTGTCGACGGACCTGGTGGTGCGGCAAAAGGAAATCCATATTATGAGTTTTTAGGAGTAAAGAATTTCTTTCGCTACTCTCAACAAAGAATGAAAGAATTATACGATAAAGGTGAAATCGTATTATCCTCTACTGGAAAAACTCTTCATAGAAAAAGGTACCTTAAGGATGCCAAAGGAACACCAGTTACAGAGTTGTGGAACGACTTAAACAGGGTAAGTCCAACGTCAAATGAAAGATTAGATTATCCAACACAAAAACCAGAAGCACTGCTTGATAGAGTACTTAGAACTTGTTCAAGCCCTGGTGATCTAGTTTTTGATTGCTTTATGGGTTCGGGTACCACGCAGGCGGTAGCGATGAAGCTAGGCCGTCGATTTATTGGGGCTGATATTAACATGGGGGCCATTCAAACGACGACGAAACGTTTGATTCATGTAGCCCAGGAAATCCGGCAAAAACCGCCAGAACTCAATTTATCTACCGAAGGCAAAGAAGATACTCCCGCAACCTTCTATACGGGTTTTTCGGTGCATAATGTCAATCACTACGATGTGTTCCGCAATCCGCTGGAGGCTAAAGAACTCCTGATTCAAGCCTTAGAAATCCAGCCATTACCGGGTAATACTATTTACGACGGTGAGAAAGACGGGCGTATGGTGAAGATCATGCCCTTTGACCGGATTGCTACGCGGGCGGACCTGAATCCGCTTATTTCCGGACTTAATTACCGGAAATTGGAAAAGCAAGAACAGCAAAGCCCCGGTAGCGCAGTAGAGCACCTATTGCTGGTTTGTATGGGCCACGAACCGGACCTGGCCGCCTACCTTCAAAAAGAAGTGGGCTTTAAGCTAGACATCGAGGTAGTCGATATTTTGCGTGACAAAGCCAACCTAGAGTTCAAGCGGGATGCCGAGGCTGATATAACCGTAGAAGATGGTCAACTGACGATCCGCGCCTTCTACCCCATGAATTTGCTTCAAAAGCTCTCGCTAATGAAAGAGAACGTTGAAGATTGGCGAGAGCTGACCGAATCCGTCATGGTGGATTTTAACTACGACGGCGGGGTGTTCGAGCCCTCTATTGTAGACATACCGGGCAAAGATGAGCTGGTCAAAGGAACCTATCCCGTGCCCGAGAGTGCCGGCACCATCCGGGTTAAAATTACCGATCTGCTATCCGAATCACTAGAACAGGAACTCAATGGCTAAGAAAAAAAAGAGCAACGCCCAAGTAGAGTTTCCCTTCTATGCCTATTTGAGAATTTTCCACGAGCAGGAGCGCAAAGCAATCTACGCTGCCTACGATACACTCACCCGGAAATTCTTACGTTTCAACGATCCCAGCGGCAAAAATATGACGGCCTACCTGCGTACCCCGCAGTTTGAGGCGTTGGAAATGTATGTGTTTTTGAAAGAGTTTCTGAATAATCAGCCACTCTACGAGGTGTTTGCCGACTGGTACCACCGGCGCGGCCGCTTTGAAGGCCGCTCTACTACCGGGGTAAGCGAAAAAGGCCAAACAACGATGTTTGGAACGCAGGAGTTTGATTCGGATAGCCCAGAAATTTTTGAGCAGGTGTACGCCCAGATCAAAGTGCTTCAGCAGACCTACCCCAACTATATTTTTGCCCTCACGATGGGACTGGGAAAAACCGTGCTCATGGCTACCTGCATCTTTTACGAGTTTCTACTCTCTAACAAGTATCCCAAAGATGAGCGTTATTGTCACAATGCGCTAGTATTCGCCCCGGATAAAACGGTACTCCAGTCGCTGAAGGAAATTCAAACCTTTGATAAAAGCCTGGTTGTTCCTCCCCCCTACGCGCAAAAGCTTGATACCTACCTGAAGTTTCACTTCTTAGATGACACGGGTATTTCCCTAAATGCCATTGAAAATTCCCGGTTTAACATCATTATTTCCAATACGCAAAAAATCATTCTGAAGAAAAAAAGTGTCCCTACCGCGTCAGAGCAATTATTCAAAGACTCCCCGGCAATTTATCAGGCCAAATCCCTCAACAAGGACTTTGACGATCTGTATAACTTTGCTATTGACAGCGAGCAGGAATTGATTACCAACCAACGGTTTGCCAAACTCACCCGCCTTACTGGGTTGGGAGTGTACGTAGATGAGGCCCATCATGTCTTTGGAAATTCTTTAGCCAAAGACCTGGGTATCACTAAATCCGGTAAGGGATTGCCGGCCACATCACTGCGGCTTACAATCAACGAGCTTTCGGAGCACTTAAAAGAATCGGGCAGCCAACTGGTGGGCTGTTATAACTTCACGGGAACCCCTTACGTGGGCAAGCGCCTGCTGCCGGAAGTAGTCTACGCATTCGGGTTAAAACCCGCCATTGACGCGGGTTACCTAAAGAAAGTGACCCTAGAGGGGTACAGTAACATCAAAGAACAAACGGAAGCCTTTGTGGGCGAATCGGTTGGGCAGTTTTGGCAGCGATACGGCGAAAACCGCTACGAGGGCATGCTACCCAAGATGGCTTTCTTTGCTTCCACGGTGCAAGAACTTCAGCAGGAGCTTCGCCCAGCGGTCGAGGCGGCCTTGATTGAGAGAAACATCGATACCAATCGTATGCTGATCAATGTGGGTGATTCATCGATTACAACCAACGACGATCTGCGGGAATTCCGTAACCTAGATACCCCGCAGTCAGATAAGCAGTTTATCCTGCTGGTTAACAAAGGGAAGGAGGGTTGGAATTGCCGCTCTTTATTTAGTGTTGCGTTGCACCGCACTCCCAAAAGTAAGGTCTTTGTCTTACAAGCCACCATGCGCTGCCTTCGGGCGATCGGGGATTACCAGGAGCAGGCAAGGGTTTTTCTTTCCCAGGATGCCCGGGCGATCCTAGAAAAGGAACTAGAAGACAACTTCCGGATGAGCCTAGCTGATTTGACTTCGGCAGGACAGCCTGATAATAAAGTAGAAGTAGATGTGCGCGTGGTTCCGCCCCCCGTAAAAATCAAACTGAAACGCTTAGAAAAGCGCTATGACCGTCGGCGCCGTCCTTCATCAGCATCCGTGGACTTCCGGCTGGGGGATGCCCCCCTAGAGCAGTACCGAATTACTCGCTCGGAACGGGACTTAGCCAACATTACGCAGCGATTAGGGCCCCAAGAGGATGTAACCCATATTAAAAAGAGGCGAAACTATTCATCGTATTCACTGGTGGCCGAAGTAGCCCGCTATCTCAATATGAAGTGTTTAGAAGTTGAGCAAGCGGTGCTAGCCTCTACCCCTGGCATAGAAGCTTTAGTAGAAGCAGTCAACGAACATAACGAACTACTTCATGATTGGGTTATCCCTCGCCTATTTGATGCATACTTTGAAATCATGGAGTTTGACCATCCCGAAGAGCACGAAGTAGCCCTCGTAAATGAGCCAGCGTCGGGGTACTTTAGAATGAGAGCGAATCCAGACTTACTGGTAAGCCAGCAGCAAGAAGAAGCCCAACCGTGGTCATCAAAATCTTTCCACCTAGATCATTACTGTTTTGATTCCCGTCCTGAAAATGATCTATTCTGGCGGCTTCTCTCCGAGCAGCAGGTACGCAACGTGTGGTTTACGGGTATGCTTACCCACGGCCAGTCAGATTTTAGGATTCACTACGTAGATCCTGAGTCGTCCACTGTGCGCTCATACTACCCAGACTTTTTGGTGCAAAAAGAAGACAGCAGTTACCTGATGATTGAAGTGAAGGGGGACAATATGGTAGACGATCAAGTAGTGCAGGCAAAGGCTCGCTACGCCCAGCAGTTAGCTACGGCTAGTCAGATGGGCTACACGATGGTGAAGGGCTCAGAGGTAGGGTTGTTTCACTTTTAAATGAACAATTACAACTGTACTTTGCTGATACCTTTTTCCTTCAATCCACTCAAATCATGCGAAACATATCCAAAGGAATCAGTTTGGATAAAGGTTATTTTCCTCCATCCATCTGATTCCTTCTATAATTCTGTCCCGAGAGAACTTCTTCTTTTCCTTCGACCATCGGTATACTTTTTCAATAATAGCATCATCACTAATGGTTGCATGTTCATTTAATAATTCCTCCCAGCCAGCAAAAATTGTAGCAATCAATTCAACTTGGTCGGTTTTAGATGAGCGGAATGTCTCTAGAAGCCACCGGATCTTTTCGTCGTACTCAGCATAATATTTTTCGTAGTACCGTCCTTGTTTACTTAATCCAGGAAGAGGAGTATATACATATTTCTTATACGGACCTTCTTGCTTAACATCAAACCAATTTTGCTTTTTAAACTCGCGATCAATAGAGTGGATAAATCTAGTATCCATCGGGCCTGCTGCCTGTTTCGAGTATCGTATACTAAGGTTATATTGACATATTTTTTCTGACAAATACATTAATTTCTGGAATTTCACATGACCGAACGTATTCTCAGAATAAAGCTTTTTAACAATTTCCCCAGCTAATACGACTCTTCTGAAATAGATTTGCTGCTTACTCAAAGAAGCCAAATCATCTGAGGAAGAGCTGGTCATAACAACAAGTTTAGAGTCAGGGCTATCCTTCTTTTTAACTTTGTAAGATTCTCTTTTTTTCTCGGATGCTGAGTCCAACTCAATTTCAGGAGGCACATCTTCTAATTCTCGATTTTTTAAATATTGTTTAACCTCTCTGACGTTTTCAGGAATTAAGTATCCATTTTCGGCCAATGATTTGGCTAGCTTTTTTTCAAATTCGTTCATGCTGTCAAGTGTTAGGTGTTTTTGTGCTCTAAGAACGGAGAATAATTTCCTTAACGTGTTTCAACGCTCTTGATTTAATTTTTCGTAAAGCGGCTCTATTCTTACCAAAATACATTTCAAGTTCATTGAGCACTTTAGAAGGAGTGTTGCTATTCTCATCATGGTAGCGGAAACACTCCAGTAGGATTAATCGCTGTTCCTCACTGAGTGTATCTAAAGCTTGGTTGAGTTTCATTAGCGGGATCGATTCGGCCATAGTGAATTCTTCCGCTTTTATATCTTCCTGGTAGGCATCAATAAATGCTATATCTACCGATTTATCCGGACTGAGTTCGCGTAGGTATTGGAGGCCTTCATACCGGATGAATTTTCCAATAATAGCACAAATCACAAACCTTACTTCGGCATCAGGAACGGAGTCCGCTATCTCTAGCGAATCAGATTTTTCATGAATGGTTACAAATACGTTATGGAAGAAGCTTTTTAAGTGTTCATCATCTTGAATACCTCTGCCCGTAAAAAAATCCTTACATACGGTATAGACATAGTTTTTGAACAGTTTATAGAACTGATTAAATGCCCTGGTTGACCTCTTCTCATCTTTTCCTCGAAGAGCCATTTCAGCAAACAGATTCCTCATAGGAAACTCCTGTTGCCTTTGCTCGAGTGGGTTTGGTTGCATCTATTTGAATAATCGCAATTGTGTGACATTTCATGATGTCACGCTTCGATCATTATTTAAGTGAACATCATTTAAGAGAATATAATGGCTCAAATTACTCAAAATTTAAAGAAATGCAGTAAACGATTATATCCTCTAAGGTGAATATCTCACTGTTGTCTGAGCGCAGAAATAGTCTTAGGGAAGAAAACCACAGCAAATTTAATATCCTATTAATAATTGTTGAATCTTAAAAAACCACAAAAATGGAAACATTTCATTTTAGACTGAACCAAGAAAAGTTTGAGACCACTCACTACAAAATATCTGGTGAAGAGGTCTTGAAAAGGGGTGGGCTTGAACCCCCGACAGATTACGAACTGCTAATAAAACTTAATGAAAAGGGGTTTGAGCCAGTGCAACTCAATGAACAGATTGATCTAAGAGAAGCAGGGGTTGAAGGTTTTTTAGCTAAGCCATACAAAAAATTGACCATATCGATAGATGATCAGCCTGTAGAAATTGAAGAATGCTTTTCTACTCCTAGAAAACTATTGGAGAAGGTCGGTAAAAACTCGGAAAGCTATTTCTTGAATCAAATGATTGAAGATCGCGAGATTGGCTATCGAAACGACCCTAATCACAAAGTAAGTATCAGGAATGGGCAAAAGTTCTATTCCTATCGCCTTAAACAAGAAATTACCATTTATGTGAACGGTACTCCCGAGGAATGGAAAAGCAAAACGATTTCATTTAATGAAGTAGTGCAACTTGCTTTTCCAAAGCCCCCTTACAGCAATGTTGAGTATCAGGTAGTTTATGCTGAAGCGCAGGGTAATAAGGAAGGAACACTTGCAGAAGGTCAAGAAGTAAAAATTAAAGAAGGAACACAATTCGATGTCACAGCAACTGATAAATCATAGCGCGGACCTTCAAAAGCTTTTGGATCACGGCTTAGTGATGGATATTAGAAACAATTTTTTATTTATCCACCGGGTGCCCTACTTGACTTCTTCCAAAAAAATTAAGTATGGCACCCTAGTTTCTAGGCTTCAATTAGCTGGTCTTAGAACCCAGCCACATCCAGAACATACAGCTTACTTTGCGGGAGACACTCCTTGCAAACTAAATGGTCAGCCCCTCAATATCATCAATAATACCAATAAGCAGGTTATTGCTGATGGCTTTCAGGTTAATATATACTTTTCAAGTAAACCGAAACCAAACGGATATACGGATTACTATCATAAGATGATGACGTATATCAATATGCTTTCTGCTCCGGCTAAAGCCATTGATGATAAGGTTACTGAGCGAGGTAAAAAAATGGATTTAACCAATGAGGATTCGGTATTCAATTACGCCGATACCAACTCTAACAAGCCTGAGCTAATTGAGCTGACAAAAAAATTCCACGGTCAAAAAATTGGCATCATTGGAGTTGGGGGTACCGGGTCCTACATTCTCGATCTTGTGACCAAAACACCTGTTGCTGAGATTCATTTGTTTGATGGAGACTGGTACTATAATAATAATGCTTTCCGATCTCCTGGAGCCGCTTCGATGGATGATTTGATGATTCCTGAGAAAAAGGTGGTATACTTTCAATCGATCTATTCTAGGATGCACAAAAACATCATCACTCACGGAGATTATTTAACTGAAACAGAACTTGATAAGCTTCAGCAATTAACGTTTGTCTTCATCAATATTGATAAGGGTGAAATCAAGAAAAAAATCGTAAAATTTCTTCAGTCACAAAAAATACCATTCGTTGATTCAGGTATCGGGGTAGAAATTAAGAATGGCGCGCTAACGGGTCTGATAAGAAATACGACTAGTTCGGACGCAAAAAGCGATCATTTGTGGGATAGTCGTTATATTTCTTATACGGAAAATCCTGATAACGAATATGATAAAAATATTCAGATTGCCGAGCTTAATCTCTTAAACGCCGGTTTTGCCGTGATGAAGTGGAAAAAATTACTTGGTTTTTATCACGATTTAACGGATGAGCACAATATGTTCTATCGTATCAATGCCAACAGAATCCTGAACGATGAAACTAGAACATAGGTTTGTAGAATATATCCCAAAAGAGTTAGACGATGAAGTATTGTATATATCAACTCGATTCAAGACAGTTCTACATAAGTGTGCCTGCGGGTGTGGGAATAAAACGGTAACCCCACTATCACCTACAGATTGGAAATTGACGTTCAACGGTAAATCAGTGTCACTTTATCCGTCGATTGGTAATTGGAGTTTTCCGTGCCAATCTCACTATTGGGTCACTGAAAATGAAGTTCGTTGGTCAACTAAATGGAGTGATGATGAAATTGAAGCTGGGAGAGCCAACAATAGAACTCGGAAAAAGGATTATTATACCTCAAAAGCAGGGCAAGATAGTGAGTCAATATCCAAGAAGGAAAAAGCACCTTGGTGGAAATTCAAGTGGTTGTTTTAAGCTATGTATACGTAGCTACTCAAAAGAATGACCCTCAATATCCCTAAACCGTTCCGAGATGCGCTCGGCGTAGCAATTTTGACAACCCGGACTGATTTGGTGCATCCCGTAATAGGATTCCAGGTAGTCTCAGTCCATTCTATAGATGGTTTCTGTGCCATGAATGGTTAAATTATACATTTTTAGATTTAATTTCTTTCGGGTGGCGATCCACCTTCTATTTTCTGATACGGAACCTTCTTTCTACGATACTGAAACTCATTGTCAGTACTTCCTTTACCCACAGTTATCACGAGCACTTGGCAATAGGAATTTCGCTAAAACAGGTTGTATAGCGAGGTGACAAACGATTCTGTTGCATCTGCCACCCCCTCGTCTCTACGGTTGTCATTGACGCCCCAAGTTGTATCTTTCCTCGTCCGTACCGATGATTGATCATATCGACTACCTCCATAAGTCTGACGTCCTCTTGCAATGAATCCCGTTGGACCTGGCCAGACTGGCCACTACGAATAGGTTGAGAAATATCATGATAACCTGATGAATTGCCATCACTAAACAGTCCTAGCTGGCGGGCATCCCTCGGGACTAGCCCACTGACGATTACCCCGCACTTGCTGTACTGGTACCCCTTCCGGAAAATCCGATCCAGCGCCTGGGAAGCATAGTGGACAAGTTCACGGCTATCACTGCTGGCCACCGGTAGTGTCCAAGTGAAACTATTACTGTACTGCTCACCTGGCCGATGCCTACTGGTGGCTAAAAATACTTGAATGTAATTGGCTACACTCCCTTCCCCTCGGAGTTTTTCTGCACATGAGGAAGCATGGTTGGCTACCGCTTCTTTGATCGCTGATAGGTTCATCTGCGCCTTCCCGAAGGTACGACTGGTACAAATGTTTTTCTTGGGTTTGCTGACCATCTCCAGGGGCAAGCAGGATACCCCGTGCAGCTCGTACCATAATCGGAGGCCTACAATGGTCATATGCTTCTTTACGAAAGCCTCTTTACAATCATAGAGATCTAACGCCGTATGAATGCCAAAGGAGCTAAGCTTCTTGGCATACCGGCGTCCGATCCCCCAAAGGTCTGCTACCGGCGTAAGGGAAAGAAATTCCTCAATGATCTGCTCTCGGTCCAATACGTATACCCCTTCGTGCACCAAGCTTTTTTTAGCAATGTGGTTAGCTACTTTTGCTAATGTTTTAGTTTTGGCAATGCCTAGGCTCGTAGGAACGCCCGTACACTGTTTGACCTTTTTCCGAATATTAACCCCTAACTGATCGGCCGACTGAGGGTGCCGGGTTGTGGAAAAATCTAGGAACTGTTCATCGATAGAGTAAACCTCCACATCGGCAATATCCTGTCGGACGACATTAGTAATTCGAGCCGAAAGGTCACCATAAAGCGCATAATTTGAAGAAAACACTTTCACTTTTTCATGCCTCAACAAGTGCTTAATTTGAAATACCGGCACCCCCATCGGAATTCCGAGGGCTTTAGCTTCATTACTTCTAGCCACTACGCAGCCATCTCCATTAGAGAGTACAACCACTGGTTGTCGCTCAAGCTTCGGATTGAAGACCCGCTCGCAGGAAACGTAAAAGTTGTTGGAATCTAGCAAACCGATCATACTATTTACTGTTTAGAAGGTCGCGTACCGTATGCCGAACAACTCCCCAGATGACACTATCTTCTAAAGGCATATATATTTCAGGATAATCCGGATGTTCGGCGCAAAGCACATACTGCTTATTTCCTCGCTCCGTTCGAATGCTTAACCGCTTAACAGTTAGCTCGCCATACACTGAAGCAATGATAATGTACCCGTCCTTAGCAGTGAGACTACGATCGACGACGAGCAAATCCCCATCAAAGATCCCTGCCCCGGTCATGCTATGGCCGGACGCACGGACTAAAAATGTGCTGTCAGGATGTGGGATCAATTCCCGGTTTAGATCGATCGGCTGTTCCTGATGATCCGCAGCTGGAGAAGGAAATCCTGCGGGTATCTGACCACCGTACATGGGTACTGGGCACTCAGTGATAATTCTGGGGAGATAAATGATCGGCTGAACACGCATAGTTTACTTTATTGCACTTTTGAAAGTAAAAGGAGCAATAGTAACAAATTGTTTTCTTTTTTCAAGTATTATATACTTATAATAAGTAGATTATGTAATAATATTGAGCTATTTGTAGTATATGGGTGGATCACAACGTAGCATTCGTGGGAAGTGCAGAGAGCTTCAGGTTGTCGTTGTAATAATATTGCCCTTGCCTGGTAGGCAGGTAACCTACAGCTAGTTAGGATGAGAGGTAAGATAATTGTCTATCGCCTTGTTAAAAGCCGTAGGTGAGATTGGCTTGTATATTAGTTGGATAAGAGCTGAAGACGTAATATCGTCTTCAGTGATAGTTGATCCGGTAATTAGGAACGCTTTGATTGATGAGCCTTCTATTCTCTGTAGAATATCTAAGCCCGAGTAGCCCGGCATATCCAAATCCGTGAAAATCAGATCAATCTTGTCGGGATACTGCTCAATAAAATTCACCGCTTCTTCAGACTTAACTGTTGCTAGGATGACCTCCAGCTGAGGGTGATTTTCTATATAGGCTTTTATCAGATTAACCAGACTAGGCATATCATCGACTACTAAGCACTTTTTCGTATTCATGTCAGCTAAGTTAAGGATTCAGGCTTAACTTGATGTCCACTCAAATGCAGCAGAATCACTAGCGATTACATGAAGGTAGGCAGGATCAATACTCAATTTTCTTATGCTTGACTTTTAATCCAAATTAATTGATTTCTAATCAGGTATATTAATCGTTGCTCTACGCGCCGTTCAGCCTGCTGATAAGAATGCTTTTTCAACAATTGTTGAACCGCTGCTTGTTTTAGTTCTTTGCCAATACCTTCCTTGCGGATCTTCTGAGGGTTTAGCTCATCGTAGATAATCACCCACGGTGCTTGTAAAAGCTCCGTTAGAGTCTCAGCTGCCCGAAAACCGTTGTTCTTACTTTTCATAGCGAGTAACTTTTCCTAAAAACCCAACAGAGAACGCATCACGAAGCCCATTAGCCATACGAATATTCCCATCACAATATAAACATATCCCCTACGATTTGATGCACCAGTGGTAGCACTCCGGAAAAGTAGTGCACAGATTCCAATGACTATGGTGGAGACCGCTAAAAAATCAGCTAATGGGGAGATTGCTTTCACTAGTTCCGTCAAAGTTTGTGCATGATCCGGTAAGTCTTCAACTGGACGATTTGGTGCTTTTTCTGAGGAAGGATCAAAAAATAGAGAAAAAGTTAAGAGAAGAGTTGAAACTGATAACGATATAGTCGCTGGTGTTTTTCTTGGCCGCTTCCCGAATTGAGTTTCGGGCAGAAACATGGCCAATTAGATCGCTTCGCTGCTGTCCGGAAACCGGGCAACTAAAGGTATACGTTGCTGGTGCTCGGAATCCTAATGCCTGTTGAGAAGAACCACGTTTTTTGCTGGGATAGATCGTAACTCGAGCCTCCAGAATGTGTCCAGCATCGGATAAGGTCGCCCGGACGTGCGTATTTGTATAGGTGAGGTCAGTATAAGAGATCTCGTAGCGGTTACCGATTTGTTCTACCCTTGTGTACCAGGGTATTCCCGTCAACAGGCCGCGATTCCCGATTTGAATGTACACACTGAAATCACGTAGATCCGTATTTTTCCGAGGCTTTCCACGTAAATACCGAACCTGACATCTAGGCTCAGGAGGCTGGTAGCAGTCTCGGCCGCTGCACTCTTCATCGGTGCGCGCAGCAATATTCTGAGAGCGTGTTTTGTCAGTAGGTAGCTGTTCTGTTACTGCTGAGGTAATCGGCTGAATAATATCTTCATGATCGCTTTCACAGCCAAAAACACAACAAAGAACAGCGTAGAAGCCTAGCAGGGTAATCGAAGACAATGAGTAATTTTTCATGTTGATGATACGTCTATGAGTGAATTGGAAAATTAGCTAGGGAAACATCGTAGGCGGAGTACCGGAAAAATAACCCTCTCTCAGTCAAAGAGGGTTATTCGTTCAACTACTTCAACCCTAAAACTTACTGTTACTGACTACAGCTACTGGTCAGTAGCTCACTGTCTATCAGCCGCACGGAAACTCTACTCACCCCTTTGTTCCGCAGCCTTCGCTCGATCCTGGTACTAGCCAGTTGATACTTATGTGCGTTAGCGTATAGATAACCTTAAAGCAATATAAATTTTTTCCTCTTTTTTGGATATATGCGGTAGTAAGTCGAAAAATATTGACCATTAATCCATTAGACCAATTTTTCATATCTGCTAAGTACTCTTTTTCTGTTATCACAAACATAAATTTATAGTGTATAATTTCCTAACAACAATAAATATTTTTATAATTGTTTTATAATTGTCTTAATGTTACCATCGCTCACCCCAATATGATTACCCTGATAACTGTTATGTCTTATGAATAAAGTTGCTACTATTCAACAACGCTCGGGCACTTCTGACGATAAGCCGGTTTCCCTCTTCATTGCTACTGATGTGCAGGGACAGCATTATGCTACCAAGGAATTGCACCTAAATGCAGAGAAAACATCTTGGTCAGCCATCTCGAGTACGCAGTATGAGCAGGTTCGAAAGCAGTTACCTTCTCATTCATCGATTTATGAACAGCAGTCAAGTAATCAATATCAATCCATTGGTAAGAGTAATCATCCGGTATTAAAGGCAGCGTATGAAACTGAGCTCTACTTAAGAAACCGAAACCGGTTCTCGGAGCCAACCAAAGAATCCCTGGTAATTCAGCAAACCCTTCACCGGGAATTAACTAAGCCACTCGCCCTCCATACTGATGAAATAAGTAATCCGGTTCAGCCAGTTATGACGCAAGCCCTTCGTCAGGGGCACCGCATTATGCAACAGGATTACTTAAAGGCTATGGATCATGAAAAAAAGGCGAATGAGCAGTATGTACAAAAAACCTCGAATCTTTCTGAGGCTGGTCGTCAATATCACCTATCCTACCACGAACGAAATGAATTCAAGATGCCAGATGGAAATTTTGCATCACACAATATTAAGCGTATTGAACAGGTTTACTCAGCGTTGGCAGAGAATAACCCTGACCAACTGCCAATAAAGGACCAGCGTTCAAAGCGTGAGAAGGTAATTGAATCGGCCTACCAGCGCATGTGGCGGGAGCGTACTTATGTTGCTCCGGAAAAAATACAGGCACTGCTTAAAGACTTACAGCAAGATCCTACCCTAAAGCCGTCTTACTCGGGACTTGATACGAGGGAGCTTCACGAAAAGAAAGGGCGTATAGAGAACATGAACTATCACAAACTACAACCTCACGAACTAACGGAAGGGTATTATCGGGAGCGCAAGGCAGGAGAGAATCACGAAGTGGCTTTGAACAAAGTTGCGGATCACATTACCAAAAAAGTCAGCATCACCACGCAACCAGATTATTACCGTGAACTCGTGGTTGGAAAAAATGACCACTACGAGTTGAGTAAGTCGAATCTTGAATCAGTAAACAATCAATTACAGACGATAGAAAAAATCCATCAATCGGTCGACTACCCAAAAGGGTTACAACAGTTCATCACATCCCGAGACAAACGGTTAGATCGTGCTTTTTCATCCACTGAACAGCTCTCCCCCCCTACCCGATCATCCGTTCCACTCCCTGCTACCTATCAACGCTTAGTAGATAAGATCAGTGAGGATCAGAAAGTACTGAAGCAGAATCAAGTAACAAACCTGGTAAATGAGTACCAAAACAAGGGAAAGGAAGCCTCCGTACAAATTACCTCGTTTGAAAAGTTTAAGGGCGAAATCAGTGGCGAATTCACGAAACTATACGTCGGTACCGACTCGAAAAAGAACCGATATGTTACCCATAACTTAGAATTCAAGCAGCTCAAGGATGATATTACTATTGATCTAGAAAAGACCCAATGGAAGCCTGTGACTGAGAAACAATATAAAACATATCAGCGACAGCTTCATTCCCTAGGCGTAAGCCATCTTCGCACTAATCCCAATCAACAGGTACAAACTGAGTCAGCAGTGGAGACTTCGAGGGATAGCTTAAAAAAAAACTACCCTCAGCTATCGAGTGAAGATGTTAATCGATACCAGGGCATATTAAAACAACGAGCTAGCCAGTCCCCAGTCAAAAGCAATCAGGCTGAGATTGGCTTGTGAAAGGCTCTACTCTATGGAGTAACTATTGACCGATTTAGCGGCCGCCACCTTCAGGTATGCGATGTAGTAAAAAAGGACTCCTACCAGCACACATTAACTATTGCTATCACCAACATTTTTTTCCATACTTCGCTGAACCTGCGGCCGATAAGCTGAAAAATCATAGCCGTCCTCCGTGGTGGGATAGCTATCTAAGATTAGTTGAAAAAGATACGCCGGTGTCACAGCCAATACCTGGGCTAGAATAGCAATCCGCTCCACACTTAGTTTTTTTAACTCCTTCCGTATCCGATACCATCCATCGTAGCGTTTATTCCCGTACCAGTGCTGAAGAATATCTTTGGTTTTGATATTCTTTTTCTCAAGCAGCTCAAAAAGATTATCTACCTGGGTTAACGCACTATCCTGCGTGGTCTTTCGGTAGGTCAACTGACGAACGATTTGTTCCAGCGTATACAATAATTCCTCCTCCGTGAGCTTCGATATGGTATTAATATCAGTCATGGGTATTCATCATCTACTCGGGTAAAGATAGACAATTTACGCGCGAACGTTTACTTATTCAAGGTCACAAGAAGGGGAAAAAAGCAAGGGCTACCCCGCAGCGAACGTTTGAAAGCTTGTCTGCTGGAAGGTGACTTCTATTATCCCCTTGAATTGTCACGAAGCCTTTGCCAGCAGTGTCTTTGTGGGTCTGAGCTTCGCTGATCGGAGCGGAAGGGCATTGGTTTTTCCCGTTTTCAGGTTTACAAAGCTACCCTGAGAGGTTGTATAGCCTTCTTTGAGTAACTGCCATAGTAGTTGCCCCGCTTGCATAGCAATCGCGGTATTGATAAACAAATCCTGCTTACCAATGGCTTCCGCTAACGAACAGGAAGGCTCATTATCTAAGTCAGCCTCTTCAACCATCCCCGGAAACAATTGCAACACATTCGGTAACCTACTCAGGGTTTCGTACTGAGAATCGGGCTGAGTGATCTTCGTCAATGAAGATAGCACCACCTGACCAAAATCACGCATATTTCCGGTGTCTAGCCAATAAAATGATTGGTGGCTTGACTCGTAGTTCGTCACCAGCTTTTTCATCACTGAATAGCACTGCTTACGGGCTTTTACCGAATCTACGCACGTTAAATACACGTTACACCGTTCAGCATTCCCACGATGGAATTTCGCCGGAACAGCTAGCCAATCCGATCCAAAAAAACGATTAATCCGGCTTACTAAGGTAACGGCTTTATTCCCTCCCTCATCTTGAAAGGAGAACAGTTGCCGTGCAATATTGGCTTCGGTCACTGTATCCGGGTCATAGACAATCACCCGTAGTCCCTGTCGCCCCAATGCCTGGAGGCTCAGGTGAATCCGGGCAAGGTGGGTAAGTAGTTGGGAACCCGTCCCTCCTGCCCCAATGAGGGCAACGGAAATAGGCTCTCTGTTTTCTTGTAGGCACTGGGGCAAAAAGTGTATCATGGTCGTAATTGATTGACTCGGTAGGTCGTGGGTAATAAGTGCTTCTTAGGAAATACGCCATCATTTCCACGTAGCGGTTTCCACAGGTCAGCTAAGGGGATTTTTGCCCGATTGTGGTAGCTATCGGTATTAAAGAGCGAATCAAAAAAGATACGCTCCCACTGTTGCATGAACGCTTCGTAGGTGGCTGGCTCTTCTATCCAGCTACGGGCTGAGCCGAGGCATACCTGTCCGTTAGAACTGATGTTGGGAAAGGGGGCTTGAAATAAGGGGGTTCGCTCGGTTACCTGCTTACTTTTAGTGGCAAACACCTGCAATTGCTCGTTATTCACTACCCGAAAAACAAGGTGTGGACAAGGGTAGTGCCCCTCCCCTACCCCGTGCATTCGAAAGGCAAGAGAACGAAATTTAGCAGGAACTTGCCAGACCAATACTTCCGGAGAGTGAGAGAAGTAAATCAGTCGTTGGGGCACCCGTCCGGCAAAGGTTCTTTCGGTTTGCTGCTCCTGCGCTAGTGTCGTCACGATCTCGCTGAGGGTTTCGGGGCGCATGGGTACGCCTTCTCGCAAATGAAACTTCCCCTTACGCTCGTAAAGCTGATGCTGCTCCAGATAATACTGAGGTGTATCTTCGGTATAGGGATAGCCCCAAACCTCCTGCTGAGGAACTAACTGATAGACCATCAGGCAGGAAACGGGCTGATAAACGGAGTGCTGATTGGTATTACTAATCATGGGGAGTCGTGGGGCTAAGTTGTTCAATGGCTTCGTTAATCCCTATTACCATCTGACAGACTCGAAAGGGAAACAGGGGTATTGCCAGCCCCTCACAAAAGTGCGTAATCGCTTGGGAAAACATAATTTCTGGCATATAGGCTTCCTGAACGCAGCAGTCGATGATGTCCGTAATGGTTTGGCTTAGTACAGGTGAGATAACAAACCGATGGGAAGGGGGAATCACTTCGGTTCCATCCCCACACTCGGCGTACTCACCATCGTAATTAGTCAGTGAATCAGACTCTTCTAACAGGCTTGTCCACGTTTGCAGTGCCTGTATCATGGGTTGCTCTTGGGGAGTAGGCACAAAATTTCGCAAGTGCCGTTTCAAGGTGCTAACTCGTTTGACGGAACACTTGCCGATGGCTTGGGATAACGCTTTGGCATCATCAATCATCGCTTGTAGTGGGGCTTCCTCTTCTTCCTCCCATTCTCCCGCTTGAATCTGCTCATCCAGACTGTCCACCGCACTGCCAGTATAGTAGTGCTCATCCCATAGGGAAAGCCCTATCTTTTGGGATAGTGACAGAAATGTGACCAATAGTTTTGTTAGTTGGGGGTAACTCTTTCGCAACTTTTGATAAGGCACTTCAATGAAATAAAAGCAGTGGATGGGGTAATCATGGGTTAATACCAACCGATCAGCGTACAGCGTAAAATCAAACTGCGGATACTGCTGCTGAATCAATGCGATGATTTCCTTCACCCCCTGATGCTTGGCTTTAGATTTGTTTTCAGGGGCAAGCACCGCTATCGCCGTATCTCGGTAGCCCATTTTCTCCGTGATGGCTGCCAGGGCTATTGGGCGAAAGGTCAAACGATGAAGTCCTGTCCTTCGGAGGGAAGTAATTTCCTCCCGGTGGAGGGGGTGCTTAAATCTGCCCTTGCCAGGTAGCGTTGTGTACTCGACCAACGGTTTTGACCATGACGTAGTAGTATCTCGGAAAGGGATTGATAACGTTTCCATAACTGTTTAGAAGTTAATGAGGTGGTAGGCTTATTCATCCTTTTATTCCCACTTTGGTTTTGAACTCAAACTTCTGCTTGTCGTCCTGAATGCCCAGGCGTTGAACCTGAGCATTCGTAAGTTCGGGGTATTGGCTACTATAAAAGTCCATGACCTGCTCAGGACTCATGACTTCCGAAATATCGGGTAAGACGATGCCGTTGAACTTAAATTCGCGGGTGATTTGTATGGTTTCCATTCGTCAGTACTTAAAAGTGAAAATAACTATTGGGGGTGTTCAGCGGACTTTGGGTGGACGGTTCTGATGCCTGTTCCTCCGATTCCTGTTCACTTGGAGGGTTCTCAATAGGAGGCACCGTTACTGCTGGTGCTGGACTTTCCTCTATGATCGGCACCTCGGTGGCCGGCATCCCGGTGGGCTTCGGGTTCGCTTGCTGGTGCTGCTCACTATCATCCTGGGGTTGCTCTGCCTTTGGTGGGTTTCCCGAAGGCTCCTTCTTAGAAAACAAATCCGCTTGGGGATAGATGCCGAACTGCTTTTTCAGGGTATCTAAAAGCTTGTTCGCTTTGGGGTAATCTGGTACCAAATCAACGGCTTGCTGACACGTACTAATGGCATCATTGCCTTTCTTTTGATCGGCGAGGTCTTGGGCAGATTTGAGCAGTTCATCCGCCTTTTTCTTGTTCTTCTCTTTGGCTTCCTTTTCTTTCTTGGCTTTAGCGTTATCGGTTTGTGCTTTCTTTTGGGAGGCTTCAAATTGAGCGAGTTCTACTGCCAGTCCGCTCACTTGAGCAAGGGGCTTGGTGAGTGCGGTGAAAAAGCCTTCGTTCAGTTCTTCGTAGGTGCCTTTCAAGCAGATAGGGGCAATTTGGTCTTTAGTAGCATCGTCTACCTTCATCTTGGGCAGCAAGGTCACCACTACCTGACCGTTTACTTCGGTCAGGGTGATGGTTAGCGTGGTGGCAGGTAAGCAGCCGAGTTGCTGCCAACCTGTAAAAAAATTGGTGTTCATCTAAGTAGGATTTATGTGAATAATGAATATGAGTGAGCCACTAGGCAGAGACTGCGGTGGAAATATTGACAGTAGACTTCTCAGAAGCAGGATGCGTAACAACCGTTTTGGAAGATGCTTTTTCTGAATTAGGCTCAGGGGTATAGAAGTTCAGCGAAGCGATCACCTTTACTGAATCGACCAATGTGCTGCTACGGTATAGGTGACGTTTCTCTTTTGTAAATTCGGCAACCTCTTTTTCTACGGAAGCATCCAGACGTTCTTTGAGTGAGAAGGACAGAATATGGTAGGTATACGACGTTCCATCATTACTACCTGTTTTTTGCTGAAAGTTTACGTCAATGACCGCTTGGGATAATTTAATCTCTTCGTAAAAGAGTTGCGAAAGGAAGCGTTTAAATTCTTCGGCGGAGTGACTATTGAATAACGTGCTTCCAATATTCCCGCTATCGTCTTTGAAGAATGCTTCTATCCAGAGGCTATCTTTACCGAACAACTGACCTTCCATCACTCGGCAAGCAAGGATGTGCAGCGTAGCATTTTGTCCGATGTTCCTACCATTGCGATAGATGGTTCCATCCTTGCAGTTGAAGCGATAATCAAGGGGTTGTCCTGGAATATACTTACTCTTGTTGAGTTCCTGTACAATTGTTTCGGGACGAGTCGTTGTAGGGTTTTGCAAAGGGTTCATTGCGGTGTCCATACATTAAAGATTTAGGTGAATGATGAATTGATTACTCTATGAAGATAGGTAAAAAAGTACTCAAAAACAAGTATAAAATAGGCAAAAAAGTACTATTTTTTTAAGTATATTTTGGTTTTCAGAATTGACCGATTTTTGCTCACATTCCCAGTTGAGAAGAGTTTATTCAGCAGGTGTACGACCCGACTTTTCCTCCTTCTTGTGTCGCCACTCTACTAGGTTAGGAGGGTGGGTTAACACCAGCAACGCTACGTTGCCACCACTGGAGGGAGGGAGTCGTGGCTTATTCGGTATCCGCTAATGATAGCTTTCATCTGAGCTGGGAGTGTATAAATACGGGTACACCTCACGATGTACCCGCAATAGTTACTATAGTAAGCTTAATTGCTCTCCGAGACTCAATTCCTCAGCTAACGGTAGGGATAATTGATCCTGTTGTTTGGTTTCGTTCCAAGTGGTACGTCGGGCTGATTGTTTCTCTGCTTCCGGTAGCCATTGCTTCCCTGCGCAAGCTCGTAGGTTGAATTCATCCCAAAGCCAAGTATCTTTGAACCCTAGGTGAATAGTCCCTTTTTTAAAGAATTTGATATGGAAGAATTCGCTCTCGCAGGTGTTATCAACTTTATCACCGGGTCGAATTTTACCGATCTGCTTGAATGTTTTATCCAGGGTGTCGTACACGTTTTGGCATCGCTCGTAAGGTATCCCTTTCAGGTAGCACATCACCTTGTCAACATCACTGTACTCCGAGTGATGGGAGTAACTGGTGCTGAATGTACTTCCGTATCGTTGGTAGTGATCAGCACTATCATATTCGCCAAATTTGATCCAGTAGGGTAGAATGATCTTACGGTTTACTTTCCATCGATCGTTCGTTTTCCATCCTTCCACATGAAGGCGGTTTTCTTGATGATACGAAGTAAAAATGTCAAACACATTCACCACGGCCCGGTCCAGGATGGTGTAGCGATTCTCAAAGAGCATGGCCACCAGGGAGGCTACGTTTTCCTTGGTAAAATCCATATGGCCTTGATTACGGCTGAAGCTTTCAAAATCTTGTCTGACTTGGTGAGTCATGAATTGATCCATGTTGATCGCATTAAGCACGCACTGCCACATTTCTTGTTTGGTTGCGGCTAGAAAGTAGTTGTATCCTTTTCTGCCTCCCTTCTTTCTGGCTTTCTCAGCGACTTCTTCTGCACTTTTACGTCCTTTAAAAATTCCCTGACTGTAGAATTTCATCTGCTGATAGGCTCTTAGCAGATTCAGGTAGCTTTCCTGAAGCTTTCTCTGTTGCGTAGCCATATTCTCTACCACGTCGCGGGTGGCCACAGTTGATTCCATTGTTTCCTCGGTGAATTGAACATCTTGATTACGAGTTACTGTATCAAAACTGAAATCAAACACACTTTCTTCAGCGTCCTTATGCAGCCGCACGATGCTACACCGAACAGCGGTTTTCCGCTCAGCATCTAAAAATACTTGCCCTAAGTCTTCTACTTCACCGTGCATCTCAATAATCTCTTTTAGATGTTGACGACGCTGGGTATATGGGTTGTTAATTGTCTCACTGTTGAATAGGCATACGATATCACCCTCTTTGAGGATCTGCCAGGCCTTCAATAAATGTTCATCGCCATTACTGAAGGGAGGGTTCATGACAATAAGATCAAAGAAGTAATCCCCTTGGTAGCTTAGAAAGTCCTCTTGGATTAGTTGATAGTCTTTCTGGCGGAGGATGTTCTGTAGTTCCGGATGAACTTCGCAGCAAAAGCACTCTACATCATCGTACCGATCTGTGTTTTCCGTAATAAAGTCCAGTAAGTCCCCCTTACCTGCACTGGGATCAAGGATCGTCTTTCCCTGAAGCCCGGTATACCGCTTGTACCTTGCTCGGGCAAAACGCTCATCGGAGGGACGATATGGTGCGAGCATTTTCTCAATAACTTCCTGGGGGGTGGGATAGAATTCTTTTCCAAACATGATAATAAAATTTAGATGGCACCCGGCTACCGCAGCTGGGTTATGCTTTCCCATCTCGAAATCGCTAGCCAGTGGCAAGGGCTGCCGGAAAAAAATACGCTTTCGGTAGAAAGGAAGATTTTTTTCCGAGCAGGCGAAGCGTACCCTTGCTGCTCGCGCAGCCGATCTTCGTAAATTTGCATCAACCAAGCAGCGGATCATTGCTTATTTACATGGGTGGGTTAGTCACTAAACATGCACATTTGTTTAATAGCTTATCATGTTTCTCCGCTACAGGGTGGGTTTTTAACAGGTTGCTAAGTAAAAAAAAGGGAGCCTAAGCTCCCTAAGGCTATTGTAGCCCTTCGTTGTATAGACGGATGATCCTTTCAGATTGATAGGTCGCCGTGTTGCTCCGATGGCGCTGCCAGCATCCCTGTTGCCTTGACCAGCGAAAGCCATGCTGTTTGAGTTCGGCTCTTACTTCAACGGAAGGCTTGTCCGGAAAGAAGATCTGTAGTCGGTTGTGCTCTACACTGTCTACGATTTTCACATCACCTACTATCTGTTCAGTAGTCTCTTCGCTTTCGGCTTTCTCCAGCTGAGCGATACGTTCGCGGATACGCCGGATGTTAGCGTTATTATTAGACAGCCGCCAGCTCTGAAATCCCCGCTTTTCGTAGCTGTAGGTTGGATTCAGTAATTGGTGGATCGTAGAAGCGTTTAATCCATATTCGTCTGCTAGTTGCTTTGTAATCTCCTCGTCCTTCAATTTCTTAGATCGACAAAGCTTATTAATGGCCTTCAAAGACGATTGATATTCTTCTAAATCTTTAAGACGACACCTCAGTTTCTGAATAGCTTCCGGATCATCACTGTAGATAGTACGATCGTTCTCAATGGTTTGCGCTTTTTGCTCATAGTAGCGAGCTTTGCCATCGTGCTCTATTGACTTTCGCATGTTGTTGTCAATGCGCTTGATATCCGCCCGGTGACCACGCTCAGAGTGATGTCCTACCAGGATCGGTTGTCCCATGGGAATATGCTTACCGATATTTCGAGCGGTTTGATACCGTTCCTGGGACTGCTGCCGGTTTTTATCAGCGAGCTCTTCGTAGCGATCCTTGCGATTTTGACGACGTTCTTCGAAATTAGATTTCATAAGTATATAAGATTTAAGTGAACCTCGACCATTACTCGGCAACCGCCGTGGCCAGGTTATGCCTTGTCTACCCGAGACCGTTAGCCAGAGGCAAGGGCTGCCGGGAAAAAATACACTTTCGATAGAAAGGAAGATTTTTTGTCGAGCAGGCGAAGCATACCCTTGCCACTCGCGAAGTCGGTGCTCGTACCTTTGCGTATACCTGACTCGGTATATATAGAAGTTCTTATTGTAGTTGGCTCTCTCGGAATAACACCTAACTGTTCCTTATAAGTTAGCATGGAAAGTTCACCATTCTCCAGAGCAAAAGAACAAAGCAGAGACAATCTTCGCCTCTACACGATAGGCCTACGCTCGCCTTTAAAAGGCGATCGTACGTCCAAGGTAGGACACTAAGTAATATATCACAACTGAAAATTTCGTCCGTATTGCGCCCACCTTTTATTTATCTTTTAGGTGACTTTCGTAAAGTAGCTTGTACTAAGTGTATAAAGGAACATCTCATCTTATTTTGATTATTCTCCCAAGACTGTGAACAGATAGAGGAGTTTGCCATAAAGGTCTAATGTGCTATCAATTAAAGTATTAACTGTCCGGAATTTCACGGTGCCTCGGTTATCTATTTGTGTGTATAGACCCAGTATAGTGTACAATACCCAACATTGGGCAAATTGAATGAACAAGTGCATTCATTGGGATATTAATGCTAGAAAAAGCTTAATTCAAAGAAGTAAATTATTTATTCATTTTCGAGAAAAAATATAATTATT
>NZ_CP120685.1 GCF_030506325.1 Tunicatimonas pelagia
ATGATACTAACCGTTGTCAATTTTAAGGGAGGGTGCGCCAAAACTACTTCGGCTCGCTGCATCTCGGACTACCTAGCTCTTCAGGGCGCAAACGTTCTTTCTGTTGATTTGGATTCCTCCGGAAATCTTACTCAGAGCTTCGGTATAGATATACCTTCAAAGGGTGCGGGAGAAGCTATAGGTAGTGAGGGTAACGCAGATAAGTATATCATCACTGGCCAACCTAGTTTGCTTCCAAGTGGGATTAAGCTACGTGAATATGAGGCCATGTTTGCTACTCAACCGATGTCGTTTAAGAAGCTAAAAAAACTGTTGTCTCAACTGAGTTACGATTATATAGTTGTAGACTGCCCTCCTAACTTGGGTAGCCTCACTACGATGGCACTATATGCCTGTGATAGGTTTGTAGTACCGTTAGAACCAGAACATTTTGCTGTCAATGGATTGGCTAAACTGTTGGATTACGCAAAGGAAGTAATCGAAGAAGATCGTTTTTTAGGTGCCTTTGCTACCCGGTACAATGAGAAGGAACGAGGTGTACTGAGAAAGCAGCTTTTTGAACTGGCTGGTGATCGGCTAAGTGGTCAGGTATTTAAGACAGTCATACGGCGGAATATTGCTCTAGCAGAAAGCCAAAGTTTGGGCGAAAGTATTTATACCTACAGTCCTGATAGCAACGGAGCAAAAGACTACGCCTCTCTGACGAATGAAATCTTAAATCAGATATGAAAAAAGACTTTACCAAAAACAGTAAACTAGGTAAACTAAACTCAGCAAGTGAAGCTGGCCACGAGCTGGCCACTAACCAAAAGTCCAAAACGTTAGCTGTAAAGATTAGCTCTAAGGTCATTGATACGTTGAATGATTATGTTTTTTGGACACCCAACAATCAATCAGAAGTAGTAGAACAAATACTTTCCGACTTTCTGGATAAGCAAGACATTCAACCTATACCGCAACATATTAAAGACCAGCAGGAAAGGGCTAAGCAAAAGCGTCAAGCAGGAATGAAAAAATAAAGCCCCTTGATAGGGGCTTACAACTTATTTTCTTGAGCAGTTGCCAAGCTCTCTTCCGCCTCTTATCCCCACGGAACGGCTACTCCTGGCGGGTTGCGCTTCCGCATTGCCCGCTTCCGCCTCACCGAGCATTTTTAATATTATAAACCCTGAATACATAGGGCAATCTTTACGCTTACGCCTGGAAAAACTTTCATATCGGCCCGAAGGGCTTTCCGTCCTTATTAGTCATCTGCAAGAGTAATTTTAGGCCGTCTTACTTTTGCTGTTTTACTTTCGCTATTTAAGACCTCTTCGAATTCTCTTTCCTCCTTCGCCTTCTCTATAGCCTTCTCCAGTGGAGTTGGTTCTGGTAAATCAGAATATTGAATCATTAGGTACCCTATTTTCTTATCGGAGCCATAATTCAAAATTTCAGGATTAACCAGGTAATTTGCTGGTGCATCTGCTTGCTTTCTCATGAAGTCAGAATCAAGCAGTGTATTGATTACAGTTTGCACCGTTCGCGTACTGGTACTTGTTTCATTAGCAATGCCCCTGATAGTACCTACAAATCTGTTAGTTGACCTTTCTGTTGATGACAAGATATATGAGAAGACCTTAGCTTTACCTTCGCCTAATAAACCTATTACATTAGCTAAGTCTTTTATCCAGACTCGATGCCAATTGACGTATGCACTTGTATTTACGTCAACCAAGCCAACAGATAGGCGCCTACCTGTTTCATCATAAACAGATGTAGTTCCTTTAAACTTAGGAGAAATCTTCTTTTTCTTCTTCATATATCAAACATATACATGTTTTTTTAAAAGTGCAACAAACGTTTTAATTAAAGTAACACATTTGTTTTAACCTGTTACAACACTTGTATTATGCTAAATCCAGTTGTGATACTTATATACAACACTTGTTGCAAAAATTTACAACACTAAGAAATACATGATTATTTTATAAAACTCTGGTACATAGACATTTATATCTATTATTTTCATAGACTAAAAAAAGTACTCTCTTCTAACGAAGTTTAAGTGAATCACTCGAGCACTCAGATAGCCGTTACTCCTTTGTATTAGGGAAGCGGAAAGCCCTTCGGGCCGATATGAAAGTTTTTCCAGGCGTAAGCGTAAAGATTGCCCTATGTCTTGCTATGAGTATAGCACTTTGGATTTTAAATTAATTCTGTTTTTATATCTATAGCCAAATTTTATTTGCTGTTCACCAGCTTGTACGCTGGTGGCCACGACCTGAGCCAACCGGATCAGGTCGGATATCCGGTATATAAACGGAAGGGTAACCAAATTTTATTGGGTAGGGGTTGGCTGTAAAATGTCGGCTCCCTCGATGTTTTTGCCTATGTATCGGCTGCGGGTTCGTTTGCCTTCTTTCCAGTAACCGTACCAGTACGGACCGTGGCTAGGCCCCTCTTTGCATCGTTTACACTTAGGTTTACCACAGCTCACTTTCTCTAGTTGTAGTGTCATGTAACCCACTTGTTCGCGTCTGATGACTTCGCGGGACTTTCGGGGCTTAATATCTGGTCGGCTAGCCCGTTGATCTAGTATGCGTTCTAATTGAGCGATAGCATCACGTAGTGTTTTGTCAGTCTGTCGCCCGGCCTGAACTTCTAGCTTGAATAACCAATCTCGATTAATTGTTTCCATTCCCTAACAACTTTTCCATTTCAATACGAGCTAATAAGAACGCAGCTAACTTGTGCCGTTCAGTATCGCCTAACATCCAGAGCGGGAATTGATTGTTATTTGCTTCGAACTTATCCCAAATGTTGAAACCGGCTGATTCACCGAAAACCTGTATACTGTCAGATTGGCTAAAATCGTTTTGCAATCTATCGTATGCGTTAAGCAAAGCTAATGTATCCGTAATGTCCATAGCTTTTTCTTATGTAACTATGTTTTGATATTATAAGCGAAAGTTACATAAGACTTCCCAATTACCCAAGTTTCCGTACTTAAGAAACTGAAAGCAAAATCATTTTTTAAAAAAGTCATCAAGCTTTATCTTGAACACTTGCGCCATACGGTAGAGATGAACTGCATTCGGTGCATTCTCGGCATGTTCATAGTATCTTATTTGTCGTTCATCAAGATCAATCTTTCCGGCTAACTCAGCCTGTGATAGCCCGGCTTTTGTCCGGTAGTATTTAAGATTGGCAGCAAAGCGATTCATGATTTCCTGACGGGTAAACATACTGCCAAATTCCACGTTCTATCAGAAAATCAACCGGAGGTTTTTTTCCGGTGTAAAATTTGCACTATGTTCGCAAAATCAGAGTGGAGGGCTTAGGAAAAAGTCACCCCCCTGTCTGGAAATAGTATTATTAACATAACACTAGTTATCAAAACTTAGGGGGGCTTTTCGCGGGATTGTGCAAAAATCTTCCTCGGTTTCATCACATATATTTTTGATATGGTGCACGTGGTTTCCGGTCTTCCGTTTACGCTCTATGAGCAGTACCGAAAGGAGCGTTCGATCCTTTTCCTCAAACAAGCAGCGGTCTTGGAAATGGCTGAAAAACGGCTCTATTGTGGGTGGCTTGGTCACTTGATAACCCAGCGCAAGGAAGGGTTTCCAAAATGGCCGTATAGCTCACAATGTTATTTATACGTTCCATGTCATAATTAAATGACTAAAATGCAATCATAATTTTTGAGATTGCTCCTGAACTTCAGCAACTTTTGCAATCATTAACCTGCTTCCGGAAGATCTCATACAGCTCAAATTGCTATCAAAATTGTTTGGCCGCAGCCGCGCCAGGTTGTATCTTTGCTATCATTATTCCTTACTTGGTTAGATCCGGATGAGGGCTTTTGATAGCAAAACACTTAAAAGTATGGCTTATACACTTCGATTAGATAGTACAACCGATAAGAAGCTCAAAAGAGTTATGAAGCTGGTAAATGTATCGACCGCTACCAGGGCTATCAAATTGATGATTAGCGTATATGAGAGAGATCAAAAAGAAATTCTCGCTCTTCGGAATAAAACGAATAAGCTGGAGAACGAGTTAGACTCAATTAAACGGCTTTATCAGCAAAGAGAACGTTATGACTATGAGTTAAAGGCTATTTTATCTGATTAGTTATCATGAAGCTTATTTATACTTTAGTGTGCAATCTGTGCTTAGTGTGTTTCTTATCCTGCTCAGTAGAGCAACCTGTTCAACAACAGGAAGAATCCAGTTTTGGCAATAGGTATTGTTTGGACTTTGAAGGAATTATGATAAACAGTCGCCTTACGTCAATTTTATACGATCTTAAGCTTGCTGATATGATTATATCGGACGATAAGAAAGACCTTTATCTAGATATGCACATGTATGCTACAATGCCTATAACAGTCGATATTGATAGTATCATGATTTCCCTTGACAGTACAAGGCACGCTTTATTGGATGAAGGGGTGTTAACAGAACCTTTTGATATATCTAGTGGACGGTTAGAAACCTTCCGTCTTGAAATACCTTTTGTCACTGATGTAGATAGCATCCATCTTTCTATCGATTTTCAGGTGACAGTAGAAAACAAGGCGGGTGAAAAAGATACTTCTAAAAGTAGGTTTGAGTATACGTACCCTGTTGACTTCAATCTTTACTTGATAGAGCTCAAGGAGAAGAAAGATCAGGCTTTGCTTAGATCGACTAATTTTAAATCCATTGTTAGTTTACCTTCCCGGACTAGCTCCTTGCGTATCTCGTCTACTTGACAAGCTGAGAAACCGCAAACTTCAATAAGCTTTCTCTTTACCTGATCGGGCGGACCTGCCCATTTAGTGACTTTGAGCACAGTATCTTTTTCCCCCTGCTCTATAAGCTGTTTACCAGTAACCAGTAGTTTATAATTCATGACTGATGAAAGTTAAGTTAATCGTATCCTATGATGTCGTCCCGGCCACGGTCGTAGCCGTAGTAAATTTCTTTGAAACCTTTCTTTCGTAATCCCTTTTCCATTTCAGTAATTTCTTTGAACATTGGATTGTGCTTTACAAAGCCATCCTTTCCGATGAGCCTTCCGTTCTCGTCAATCTTATCACCTGGTGCAATGGTGCCGGGGTGCTTCGCTTCAATCATGCGAAGGTAACGTTTAAATCTATCTTTTTTGGACTCTTTACCAAATGCATCGGATAACTTTGTTTCGTTCTTATCCCAACCTTTCTCACGAGCTTCTTTTTCCAATGCTGCGCTAATCTCCTTAAACATAGGATTGTACTTTACAAAGCCACCTTTTCCGATAAGCCTTCCGTATTCGTCGATTTTATCCTTATCCTTTACAGCTTCTGGAAACTGTTCTCTAACCATCTTTAGATACTTTCCTAAAGACTCTTCTTTGTCTTTATCTAGTTTCACTAGGCTGTCATTTTTAGTTTGTAAAATCGTATTTCGTCGCTCTACTCGCTCGGTTCTGTCCTTGCTATTGTTAAGCTCTCTTTCAATAGCGATTGACCGCAATACTACGGGTTCTAGGCTTCTTTCTACTCGGCGATGGTAGCTTTCCCTAGATTCATTTTCTGATCGCTCAGGAACATTTATTTTAGGTCGAGCGGGGTTGCCAATTTCTTTATAGTATTGCTTGGTGGTCTTATGCTTACTACGTGTTTCCTGTACGCCTCGCTCTAAGCCATATTCCTTCATAGCCTCGGCGTATCTATCTTGGAATCCTTTAAGCTTGCTCTTGTGGCCGAATAAATAATCTCGAGCCGATAACCTTCCGTCTTCAGTAAGGGGTACTACTGTAGCGTGAATATGCGGAGTCTTCTCGTCGGCATGCATGGCAAAACGAACGATGTTATCCTTTCCAAATTCCTTACTCAAAAACTCATGGTTCTTATTCATCCAGTCGTTAAGGCTACCCTCTCTTTCTATTTCTTTCATCCGCTCGTGACTACCAGACATCATGATGTTCACGTACCGGACTGCATTACTTCGAATCTTGCTTTTCCCGTGGTGCCCTTCTTTAATCCGCTCGTTCACTGAGGCGAACATATCTTTGATTTCTCCCTTTTGTCTTCGCTCCTGGAACTCGCTCTGACCAATGACCTTAGTATTACCGTCCTTCTCACGAACGATAAATTTATTCAAGTGGGTTCGGTCTTGATCGGCGTTCTTTGGAGTGCTACTGCGGTCAATATGACGACCTAAAGCCCCGCCGGTTCCTCGGCCTTTCATGGCATGAAATACAGCAAACTGGTTGGCCATCGTCTTAGTTTTTTCTCCTTCTTGTGATCACCTTCCCTGATGTATCCGGCTTGCCGGATGACCCCGTAGGGCTCACTACAAACGTAGTTTGTCTAGTGAGCTAGACTTACGCTCGTAAAGTAGCGAAAAAGCGTTAGAATTCCAAGCCCAGTAAATTCATAAATGGCTAGATGTAGCAGCGTTAAGGCTACTCTACATTACTGCCGGGCGTAGCCCTTATTGTGTTAACCTTTATAAATCATAAGAGCCTCTTCGTTGACGAGCTCAAAGTTCTCTGCTATGTCTTTCTCGGTAACGTCCTTTATCTTATCCAGTTCGATAGGACTATAGTTATGCTTTTCAAACTGTACTTTCTTGGCTTGTTCTTCACCACTGATAAATCCTATAAACTGCCCTTTATTCAGTGCCCTTACTTCTTGAGCTTCTATGATTTGTCTGCGCTGTATAGTCTCACTTTCGTTAACTGATTTATTAGTACTTCCTAAGAATTGAAAATCTCCTCTTGATCGGCCTTTGGACTTACTTGTTACCTTCATCCGTTTATCATAATCACCCACTAACTTACTTACTTTTCGCGCTGTCTCTTCATTATTAATCTTGCCGTAGAACTGATAAGATAAGTTGTCAATGATTGCATCTGTCTCCTCTCGTCCGAACATTTCAATCATTTGAGGGAGGGTTTGTATGCCTATCATCGTGCAAACCCCTGAGCTACGTATTGTTGCTGGCACTTCATTAAAGCGGTGTAGGTAGATGGTAGGAAATTCATCAAGTTGTAGCAATGTAGGAACTCTACGTTCGTTCTGCTTGGCGTACATAGTGCTGTACGAAGCGTTGATGATTAGAGCTATCAAGGGAGCTACACTTTGGTGCTGGCTAATCTGTGGAAAACTGCTGACCGTTATAAAACG
This sequence comes from Tunicatimonas pelagia, assembly GCF_030506325.1. Lineage (NCBI taxonomy): Bacteria > Pseudomonadati > Bacteroidota > Cytophagia > Cytophagales > Catalimonadaceae > Tunicatimonas > Tunicatimonas pelagia. The sequence goes on from NZ_CP120685.1 coordinate 7,143, forward strand.
TCGGTTGTCCTCGTGGTTTACAGTTAAGTCTACTTCATCCTTAGACAGCAAGTAGAAATTCTCACGAGTAGCTATCTTTCCTAGTGCTATAAGTACACTTGACCAAATCAAGGACATAGTTTTTTCTGAACCCTGGGCTTTCTCAACCCCAGAAAACATAATCCTAGTTTCAGGGTCACTTTTGAGCATCTCTACTACCGATTCAACTGGCGTAGAAACCAAAAAGGAGATAAGGTGAGGAATTGTACAAAATTTAGAATGATGCTTCTTTAAATACCACATAGTAGAAGCGAGAACCGAGAACGCTGTACCTTCCCAAAAGGGGTCAGAGTGCTTACTTTGTCGGTTGAGATTTTTTAAAACTACTAGTGCGAATGCTTGGGCATCGGTGCTGTTACGCATATACTTCAATGGGTTACACCGATGGCTCCGATTTAGATCGGCGAAGTTGATGTACTTGAAGTCTGTTTCTGGCTCGAACATCATATGAGCACTATTGACGTGTGCTGCTAACTCGCCCTTACGGTCGTATATCAGCCCGGCCGTACCTTGCCGAATCGCTTGATAAATACTTGGCTCGATGCCACTTTTCGTTTTTCCTGCCCCAGCTGATCCCGTCCACAAGACCCCCTCGGTAGCATTGTCTATAGTAATTTCCCCCTGGTCAGTATCGAAGTACAAACTAAGCTGTCTTAGGGGTGCTGATGTTGTTCCGTTGCTCTTCTGGTACTCCTCAAAAGCGTTTTCAATATCCTGCCCGCTTCTATCGTTTTGTTCCTGCTTAGCGAGCTTAGCCACTTCCTCGGGAGTAGTACCCATAATGTCGTAGTAACTCTTCTGGCCTGGCTGCTCTCGCCTAATTGGCTTTGCTACTTTCTTTTCTGCAGATGGCTTTTGGTCGAACTTTATAAGGCCGTATTCCTGAATGAATGCGTACAGCATCTTAGCTGGAAATAAGCAAGCTATGATAGCAAAACATGTATAGGCAAAAGGAGTCTCGTAGTCTTCTCTCACAAACCGAGCAAACAGATTAATAACGAACACGGACAGTATTACTACAGCTATAAATATTCCCGCGTATTTTACGTACCATCGTTCAATATCTTTCTCCTGGTCAACCAGATAATAATAATAAGCTGCTGCATTGAGTAACGCAGCAGAGAAAACTACATTTAGTCCTACTAGACTATCAATAGCTTCGGCTATTAATCCTAGAACTACTAAGCCTACAAGAATCATTGCACCGTATTTTAACATATTTTGTACGGTGTACTGTATGTTCATGCGTGAAGCAAAAAACACAATAGCTGCTAGTAGGATGATGCCGATCATAGTATCATAGGTTGATGACTTGACATATTTTTTTTAACTCTTGGCCGGAAAAAGTTTTTGTCTTTAGCTTTCGGAACCAACTGCTTTTAGTAATTCCAGCTTTCTCATAAATGTGATTGTGCTTCAGTCCGTAAGATTCTATGACCTGGGGGAGTTGTTCCTGTAGGTGTAAAAAATCGTCTACAATTCTTTCGTTTATTCGCATTATCGGTTTAAATTGTAGTTCTAAATGGTATCAAATATAAGACTGTATTCGTGGATAAAAAACAAATAGGCTGGCTTTTAATCGGTGGCTTTGTAGTCTTTATTTTTTCGATTGTCAGTTTCTCTTTTGAGCCAGATAACAAGGATAAAGACAGCAGGAAAGCAAAATCTGAAGTTGATAGGAAGACTTCTAGTCAAGTAAATACTATTGATTCTTTGGAGAGTGTACTCAAAGAAAAGGATTCTGTAATTTCTGCCTTACGTATTCAGCTTGCTTATTTCAGTAACACGAAGGGAAGCGTAGATACTACCAATGCAGTAGTCTCAAATACAAAAAGATTCTCCAACGGTATTCAAATCAAAACTACCCAAGTGGAGTCATTCGACGATTTTACGAATATCACTGTTGAATTCTTCTCTACGAAAGACGTGAAGTTTTTTATTAAACACCAAGACGTTCAAGTAAACCATGAGGGCAATACGTTCGAGGCGAAATCATCTAGTGAGGCAACGGCTAGCGCGTCTCGTTTCAATTTGTCGGCTAACACCCGAAAAAAGGTAACATTCCATTGCCCCTTGAATGAAAGTATAAATTTCATAGAGCATTTCTATTGTGGTTTTCGTGCGACCTGGCCAGATAAGCCATACAAGGGCTACGATTATAAGTATGAGGCGAGAAACCTAAAAATAGAATAGTTATTCAGACTCTTCAAAAAGAGTATCCACACTTATTTCCAGAGCCTGGGCGATCCGGTAGGCAATGATGACTCCGGGTACCCGATCACCAGCTTCTATACTTTGAATATACCGCTCGTCAGTGTCGGCTTTAGCGGCGAGTACGACTTGCGTAATCTTTTTCACCTTGCGGTACCTTCGTATGTTGCTAGCGAGCCTCCTTGTTAGTTCTTCGGTGCTTATCATTGAATAAAGACCCCAAAAAAATATCTAAATAAACACGTACAATTGCGCGTGTTTACTTACCTTTACAAAAAACCTACTTTCTATGAAAACACTACTATTCATTGTTGTAATTTTTGGGTCTTGTCTTGGTACTGCTTTAGCTCAGACAAATGCCAGTTTTAGTAAGAGACTAGGGAAATACATTGCTTTAGGGAGTGCTTATCAGCCATTTGAATACTACAGACGTGGTGGAAGCTCGAGTCTTTTCTTTTCATTGTATAAACCTCGTCCTGACTTACAACTTTCATTAGGAGGTACTTATAGCTTCACTCCGAATTTTGCCGCTTATATTGAAGTAAATACCCGTATGGAGTACTACGAACTACAAAATAACGTAGTCAACGGCTATCAAAAATCAAACTATAAGCACGTTCAACGAGAATGGCTGTTCTTCCCTGGTGCATGTTTTGGGCTACAGTTAGGTCTAGGACGTTTTTTCGTTAAAGGCGGTATCGGGTTAAATTCCATCCGAAGTAGAAAACCAAACGGTCGGGAATCAGTACACGAAGGAGGAGGGCAGTGGGGCGAAGGGCAGAGGGTTTACGATAGAAGTTGGTGGTATGATAAATATGTGGTTGGTAGCGGGTTCTATATATATAATTCGTTAGATCGGTTTTATCAGAATGCGGAATTGGGGTTTAGAATTAGCGATAAAGTATCCTGTTCATTAACTTACATGAGAGGAGGAAAAAGAGTGACGAAGATATATTATGAATCTATTTTTACTTGGCTACGTGACATGACTAATAGTTATGATGATGCTCGGTTAAGGTATAGTAGTAATCGCTATGGTGTAAAAATTACAGTAAATATTTAATGTTTCCGTTATGATTGTATTCTATGTAAAGTCCAAGTTTTACGCATTTTTCCTTATCTTGCTATGTATAATCATTTGGCCTTTCCACAAAATATTCGGACTATGGAGAGTTTGACACGCAATAGAGCTAGAATACTTCTGTGTTTATACTTGACTGCTCTTCTCTTTGCGTCCTGGTACGTATGTGTAACTAGCGTAGAAGAGATGCCCAGCTTCTTAAAGTGGTATTTTAGTCAAGGGGAAGGTAATAAACTTGGTGAAAGGCTTCTTAATATGACTCATTGGGAAACCACGTTGTTTATGATCTCTTATTTTGGCGTAATCATTTTCGTTGCTTGGGTCTTGGTTCCCTGGTATACGAAAACAGAAAGCATGTTCAGTTTACTAAAATGGCGGTTTACCCGTAGGAGAAGTAAAGCTGAACTAATGGAGAGCATTCTAGAACAACAGGAAAGACTTATTGAGCTAGGTAAACAGCATTCAGCTTTAGAACATAGAAAATCGGAACTGGTACGAAGATCAAGTATAGCAAACGTTCATAACGAACTGTTCAACAAAGTTCACAAAAACTGATAGACTTAATAATTCTTGCTATGCAAATTATCATCATTCTTTCATCAATAGTAGTACTGGCTTCCATTTTAGCACCAATAGCTAAATTCGTATTTAATGGCGATAGTTCTACATCTATTGATATTCCTATTCCTCATCAATACCCTATAGAAGATAGTGAGACTGATTGATAAAATTAGACAGAAGAAAGAAGGGCTAGCGGTGTATGATGAATTCTACGGGGAGCTAGTATATCCTAAGCTGGAAGGCTTACTAAAAAACAGGATGCTATTTAAGGGCCGAGAGGTCATTACCTGGAGCTTTAATGATTACTTAGGCTATCAGTGTGATCAGAGAGTTATAGAAGCTGAAACGGCTTTTGTCTCTATGTTTGGGGCAGGTTATCCGGCTGGGTCTCGGCTCTTGACAGGTAACACAGAATACCACGAAAAACTAGAGGATGAAATAGCCCAATTGGTAGGTAAGCCAACAATGCTTGTGAATTTGGGGTATGCGGGAATCATGTCTACGATACAAAGTCTTGTTGATAGAAATGATACGGTTATCTATGACCAGGAAGTTCACGCTTGCCTAGTAGATGGAGCCCGTCTTCATCTTGGTAAACGTAGATCGTTCCGGCATAATGACATAGAACATTTAGAAGCTCAGCTAAAAGCGTCTAAATCTGCTCTTGGTGGTACTTTAGTCCTTGTTGATGGTGTTTATAGTATGCGTGGTGATTGCGCTGCGCTAAGTGCTATTATAGAGCTAAAGAAACGATATGAGTTTACTTTGTTGGTCGACGATGCTCACGGTTGGTTGACATTCTCTAACCAAGGATCTGTCGGCGACTTAATGAAAGAAGTTGATATTTACATAGCTACTTTTGCGAAGGCTGCCGCTACTGTAGGAGGGTTTATCGCTGCGGATAAAGATATTATTCAGCACTTGAAGTACAACGTTCGTAGTCAGGTCTTTGGGCGCACATTACAATTAGTGAACGTTTACAGTGTATTGTTTAAGCTAGACCTAATACGAGACGAGGGGGACAATCGGCGTAATACACTCTGGTCTAATACAAAAAAATTGCAAACTGGCCTACAATCGATAGGGCTAAACATCGGAGATACTACTAGCCCAATTACCCCTGTCTACTTTGATTGTCCAGAGGAAGTTTCAGCCGAAATTATTCAGACTCTGCGTTATGAATACGGGATTTTTTGTAGCTGTGTAACTTATCCAGTAATTCCGAAAGGACGCTTTATACTTCGTCTTATCGTGACTGCTCTTCATACTGATGACGATATTAAGCAAACACTTAAGGCGTTTAGCTACGTGAAAGAGAGGCTGAGCAGAAATGTAGAACTTAGTTAAAAATTTTTTTAATGCTTTAAATGTTTAACATGTTAAAAATTTATTACATTTAAAAC
>NZ_CP120686.1 GCF_030506325.1 Tunicatimonas pelagia
ATGGCAAAATCAAAAAAATTAGTTGATGTATTGGGGGTAATGACAGATGGAATACCCTTGAAAAATGACTCCCATTACCAGATTGAAGGTTGGGAAAGAATTATGACTGGCGAAGAATTTAGACGCTCGAAAGAGCTTCAAAGAGTTGCTATAACACGAGCAGAAATCACATTTGAAAATGAAGATGATCTATTAAAGTTTTTGGAGGTGCTAAAAGATTCTGATGATAGACTTAGTAGAGTCCCTGACTCTTTAGTTATGTATGATTGGCAATCACCGATCAGAAATAATTTAACTGTGAGATTTGGGGTTGCTTGGTATGATAAGGACTTTTATAAAGAAAAAAAGGACGCATATTTATCACAATTACATTCTAATATTTTTAAGAAGTTTGGTGTAAAAGTAGATGATATGCGTGTAGAGCAAATACCCTTATAAGGGCAATATTTGCATTGAGCAGATTTAGTATGAGCTATGTTATTCAGTCAAACATAAGAAACATTACAGCAACGTATAAAATCCTTTCGTAGGAAAGGTAAAAGCAGCCGACTAGTTCAGATAGTGTTAGTAGTTGCCTTTGCTTTTGGCTAGCCTACGGAAGCACTCAGCGTAGCGTTATTAAACGATCTCTATAGTCCTAACCCTTGCCCCCGGTTTCGACGTTGGTTTCGCTGCTGTACGTTCTGCTGCGCTTGGTCTAGTAGCTCTTTGAGCTGCTCAGGAGTACGTTTCCCTTCCGCTACCTGTTTGAGTAGTTTATCCCGTACATCCACATGATCGGCGAGCTGCTCGGCGTGCTTTTGCCACTGGCGGGCGCGTCGCCGGGTAGATTGTTCTTCGTGCTGGCTAATCTGTACTTTCTGTTGGGCACTAGTCGTTGCTTCTTTTTGAGCCCGTACAAAGCTCTCTAACGAAGCCTTATCAATTTCGTAGTATTCTTCACGCTGACCCAAGCCGAGCATACCACGCCGTTCCTTGGCCTTCACAGTAGGCAAATTCAGAGATACCGCGTGTTCCTGCTGTCGATAGTATTGATTCGTCGTTTGGTGCTTGCTACGACTGCCTTTCAATCCTCGTTCTAACCCAAACGGTTCCATCGCTTTAGCATACCGATCCTGAAAGCCTCTCAGCTTCTCTTTGTGCCCGAACAGATATTCCTTAGCTGAGAGCCTACCATCTTTCGTAAGCGGCACCACGGTAGCGTGAATATGCGGGGTCTTTTCATCCAGGTGCATGGCAAACCGAACGATATTTTCTTTCCCGAACTCACTAGCCACGTACCGATAGTTTGCTTGCATCCAGTCGGTCAGTTTACCTTGCTGTTCAAGTTTGCTCATTTGCTCGGGACTACCCGATAGCATCAGGTTCACGTATCGAACGGCATCTTTCCGAATAGCGGTCTTACCCTGGTAGCCTTCGGTAATACGTTGCTTCACTGAGGTGTACATATCGGGAATGTCTCCTTTGCGTCGATGGTCGGCAAACTGTTCATGAGTCAGCAGATAGACTTTCCCTTCCTTACCCAATACCGCGTACTGGTTCAGGTGGGTTCGGCTCGGATCGGCGTTCTTCACCTGATGCATCCGGTCGATATGTCGGCCGAGTTGACCGCCACTACCTTTGCCTTTCATGGCGTGAAATACAGCAAACTGTCCCATAGTTCTTATCAGTTAATTTGTCTTACTTTTCCCTTTTGTTACTCTTTCTCCTTTTTGTTTTCATCAGCTGTAGGCTGTCCGTTTCGGTGGGTAAGCCAGGTACGTGTCAAAATGGCCCGAGTAGGGTCATTTTGCTCACTAGATTTCGGAAAGGAACGTTAGTGACTGTACGAAGTCTAGTGAGCTATACCTCTGCTAGAGTTACCAAGCGGCGGGTAAGGTACGCAGCCTTGTTGAGTTCTGCAAGTCAGTCAAGAAATCGTGTAAGATGGGAAAGGGTTTCGGTTTTTTTGTTTGAGCCTATTTAGGCTTATTGGGTAAGCACCTATGTACTGCATAACATATCAAATTTTGATGATATGAAACGAGCTATAAAGAAAGAACCTTATCCAATTTTCGCAAAGTCGCTTGTCGGTGCAGTAGTGATAATTGGGCTAGGATTAAATATCTATTTTCAAGGAACTCGGACAAAAGAAGAAGTTCCGAATATTCAAGGAACAATCATCTATCTTAGTAATACGTTTGAGGAGTTACCTAAACGTCATTTAGGAAAATATAAGTACTTAGGGATTGATACTTACCCGCAAGTATTCGAGCTATTTATTGGTAAGGATGAAGGAGATATTAAACCAGAATTTGAAAAGTTTAGCGAGCTTAAGATTGGTGATAATATCAATATTTACTTTGATGAAAGTCCATCAAATGCTGACCCAAGAATAAATAGACAGGTAGAGTATATCGATAGAAATGGTCAACTATATTTTATTCTTGGTGGTGACATGGATAGAATTGGCGGACTTTCATTTGTTGGGCTTGGGATACTGCTTATCGTGGTTTTATTCATTTTGAAAAAAACTGGTAAAATAGCATAGAGCTAATTACTGAAAACAAAAAACCCGGTCTTTTTTAGATCGGGTCACCTATGATTTGAACTGTCAAGTTAAACTTTAGTATCCTCAGTTTTACGCTTAGCTGATTGCTTCTTTCTCTCATGCGCTAATTCTTCAGTGGCTTTACGCAGAGCATCAAAGACCTCATTCATTGTTTTTTCGTAATCCTCCTCATCATCAAAGAAGCCTTCTTCAATCAGGATAGGATCTACATAAATTTTATCCTCTTCTTTATTTTTTCTCGCTTTCATAAGATTCGTAAGTCTGTATCCAGTCACGCCGCGTACATCGGTAACTTGATAATAAATATAGCCTATTCTGTTCTAACTTAAAAAACGTATTGTAAATCCTTCGGTTGTGTCTACCTAGCGCAACATGGCGATTTCTCTTCCGGGGCAGCGGTGTAGCTGCTGAACGTGATAGTATACGTAACGCATCTACTGTGCGAATATCGTGCAAAGGATCACTACCAAAAGTATCGGCAAAGTGGTCGGCGTGCATGGCCGTAAGCACAACATGATACTCCTTGTCTTTATAAGATATAACGTTGGCTAGGTTAACCCTGACAATATCGATAAACTTCATGCGTTCAGCTATAATTTATGGTGATTTTTAACACCATATTTAGATAGATCACAACGGTTTGACGAATCTGAATTCATCCTTTGGCAGATCAGAAAGTTTACCTCCATTTTCTAAGTGTTCACGTAACCAAACTTTTCGGGTCACCATTTTTAGATAGATTGCTTTTGCATTCTCTGGCGTTAATTTCTTCCTGTCATTTTTCATTCACACTAGTATGTTATTTGGTTGTCGTTATGGAGTGCTTATCTATGCTTGTATTCTTCGAATGATTTCTTCAAAACATCTAGCATAGATATTCCTTTGCTAACGGCAAACATTTTATACTCTTGCCGAAACTCGAAGGGAACGGTGAAAACCATATTCACCATTTTGGAAGGAGAAGGAGTTTCAAGATTATTATTGCTTTTGTCTTCTACGCTAGGAGCTTCGCCTAACTTGCTTTTCCCCTTTTTTGGAATGTTAACAGCCATATTCATAGGTATCTTTAAAACGTTGTTCCTTTGATTCGTTGAAACTATGAAACTTTGCTCACATAGTCAATAATGCTTTGAATACAGTGTTCTGCTTTCTGGTTTAGAGATTTAAAGCTAGTATCAGTAAGTGTTTTTCCTTCGTTCAGTGCATTACGGAACGCTCGTTTCTCTGGAATATAACTACTGATAATTTGGTAAGGGGTTTGAGAAAGGTAATCAGTTGTTTCAGTATGCTCCGCTTCACTAGCATCTATCCGACTAAGTACAAAAGCAATGTGTTTTCGGTCAATCCCTTTCTTAACTAGTTCATGAGCTAAACGAATCTGTGGCCGTAGATCATCTAAAGAACCACCAGTAGGAAGAATGATTAAGTTGCTTTGTTGGGCAATTGCTAACGTATTTGAAGTACTGTGAGGGGCACCATCATATACAATTAGATCGTAGCTATCTTTTAGCTTAAGAGTAGAGACTACCGAAGAAAACTGTTGTACCTGTAGCTCAGGTTTCAAACTAGCTGCTAATCTTCTACTGTTCCATTCAAAGGTAGTTCCCTGCTTTACATCTAGATCAGCAATGAGTACATTCCATTCAGCTTGAGCATAGGCTTTAGCAATTGTACGGGCTATAGTACTTTTGCCTACACCGCCTTTTTGACTAACTACGCCTAAAATCAGTGTCATTCCTTTAAAACTTTATTCCTTTGAAACGTTGATACGGTGAACAAAGGTAGCAATTTACAGCGGATAATTTTCTAATCCCATAAGGGTTCGACCAAGCTCTCACCTGACCAGTAGCGGTACCACCGTTCATAGTCCCAGTAGTACGCACAAAGCTTAGGCTCTTCGTGCTCAACGACTGGCGAAGTCTGTCCCTCTAACCACTGGTAGAATTCGTTCCTCTGTTCATCGGGTAATTCGCTCACTACCACATAATCCGTATCACCGCTTCTTTTTGGTTTGACTTTCATAATTCTCCATTTGTACCTTTCTTTCTTTTCACAAGCAACATTTTCTTTGAAGCTGTGTTTCTTTGAAACGTTAAAGCTTTGAAAAAAGGAAAAAGAGAAAGCCTTAATTAGCTAAGGCCTTCTTACAACTTATTGAGAGCAGTTGCCAAGCTCTGGATGGTGTTATCCAACCGGGCTAACCCTATCCCTGGCGGGTTGCGCCTCCGCATTGCCCGTTTCCGTTTCGGGTAGCATCTTGAATATTTTGGTGCAATCCTTCCGGTTCTATGCCTTAAAAAACCTTTCAGCTTGCTTCACGCTGTTTGTCAAAAAGTGAAGTCTGTCCAGCTTGCTCTTTGCTTTCTGCTTCTTTGAATTGCATCATCAAGAAGCCTCTCTTCATAGTACTTCCGTACATTGCTATTTTCTCATTTACTATATAGTTACCTGGTCTTACTTGCGCCCAAAATCCAGTCTCCTTTAAAAGCTTAAAGGTATCTGCTACTGTTTTATGGCTTACAGGCTTGCCTTTTTCTTCAAGGTTTGAAACTGTCTCTCTTATTGATCCTAAAAACATATTATCGCCACGATTTATATTCTCAAGTATATAGCCAAATACAGTCATTTTTTGGTTTCCAACAACGTCTAAGATGCCTGCTAGATTTGCCATGTAAACTTTAAACCAGTTTACATCCTGAGATACTTCAACGTCTACTAGATTGGTCATTATTTGCTCTCCGCCCTGTGTGTACAAAGGCAACTTACCTACAGCTTTATATTTTACTTGGTTGCTGCGAATCGTAGCTGACTTAGCTTTTTTTGCCATAAGTGTTATCTTTTTTGTAATTATACCGTTATAATATTTTGGGTGCAAGTGTTATAAAAAAAATATCACAGACGTTATAATTTATTATCACAGACGTTATAATAAATTATAACACTTTATTTATGCTTTTTTCACTTTAATATTTTGATTATCAACATATTACATACAATTAAGTCCACTGACAATAATAGTTACTCTTATCTAGTAGTAAGGATAATTTTTCATTGTTTTCTCTATGCCGAGGTAAGATCAATGCTCAGGTTTTTAAGGCATAGAACCGGAAGGATGGTTAGATAAGATAATTAAATATGGAAAACTTTTTACTTAAGCTATTAGACTTAAAAAAACCACCAACTACCTTGCTATTTGTAGTTTGTGTCTTCTGTGGGTTTGTTTTATTTGTCCCAGATGAGTTTCTGCAGCAACTTAGTCTTGCTGAATTCAAAAATGAATATGGAAAGTTTTTGGGATTTGGTTTTACAGGATCATTGTCATTCTTAGTTGTTGCTTTGATTGTTTGGTTTATCCGGAAACTGCAAGCTGAACATTTAAAGCATCAACTTGAAAAGAAGATTTTGAGATCTCTTCAAAATTTGGACTTGCACGAAAAAGCATTGCTGAGAGAGTTTCTTGTTATTCACGGTAAACATACACTAGAGCTGCCATTTCCTAATGAAACTGTTGTTAGTCTTAGCAATAAAGGTATAATTTATCAAGCCTCTTCAACTGGTCCTGTCTATCTGCATGGCGCATATTTCTCTTATACTATTTCTGAATATGCCCTAGAAAATTTGGATTCTCAAATGCTTGATCTGCCCAAAAACCTAGATAATATCCCTGAATCTGAAAAGGAGAGAATTTTAGCTAGACGACCTGAATGGGCACGGAGTCGTACTGAATTTGAAGAGCGTAGGAGGTGGTTATAGTTCTGAATTCTTTAATCAAATGAAGTATATTATTGTATTTACTCTAGTTTACCTTACTTCTAATGATTGTCTTACAGCTCAACTTGACTCACTATCACCAGTTGTTGTTGATAGTTTGAAAACCCGTATTTCTATACTTGAGGATAAGATTGAGAGTATTAACGATCAAGGGAATAATCTAGTTTGGCTGGATAAAGTTTTACCTTCCGTTGTTGCTATTGTAGTTGCTTTTGTTGCTTTTTTTTCTAGCACCCTTATAAATAAAAGGCAGATAATGTCTTCTGAAAATCTGATTAGTAAACAGATACAAGCTTCAGAAAAGATAGCCAATCAAGAATTTAGGAGATCTGTATTATCAGCTAATAGAGTTAGTTGGATAGAGAAGTTCAGAGATCTAATTAGTGAGTTTAGAACTGACTTATTGCTGTTAAGTCAAATGCCGGAAAAAGATAGTGATGCCGTAAGGAAGGTTACTGTACTAGTTACTAGAATTGAATTAATGCTTAATCCTAGTGATCATAGAGATAAGTCCTTAATTAGGTTGACTAAGAGTTTTTATGAATCTTGTTTGAAGTACAAAGATCCCGATACTACTATCTCATTTGATAATATTATTGGACTTCAAAATAATATTCTTGCAGAAGCAAAAGACATTTTGAAATCAGAATGGGAAAGGGTAAAAAAAGGTGAATAATGACACTGAAAAAAGTTTTGTAGATTTCTATAAAACTTGCACTCGCTCAAGGTTCAGACTGTCCCATAATGTTATTTATGTTAACCAAGTAGAATAATTGAAGGATTTTGCTACCCAAAGCATACCTATGATTGGGTAGTCTTTTTGGCAGATAGTTCAGTATTTTCCGTTTTAGAGTGACGATAGATACTACTTTTGTCTAATTTATTAAATTAATATATCTTTCCTACCATAATCAATTATAACTACCAAACCTTAAGCCATGAATAATTTATTGATGTCGCTAGTTTTACTTTTTTCTTTGGCTCCTTCACTTTCAATTGCTCAAGAAGAAGATGATATTCCTCTAGATTTAGTGGTCTCTGAAATACAGAAGGGACTAATGATTGTACAAACTGAATTGGCAGAAGAGTCTATACCTCAGTTAAAATCAGTTGAAATGACTTTTCAGACAACTAAATCTATAAAAAAAGGTGGTAAAGTTAAGATCCTTGTTTTTTCGTTTGGGAAAGAGTGGTCGAGTGAGAAATCACATAAAGTGAAAATTAAACTAGTGCCACCAAAGCCATTTTCTAAGGATGAAATATCTTCTGAGAAAAACGTTGCTAAGGATTTGTCTGACTTGATAATTAATACTTCGAGAGCAATTCAAGATATGGAGAGTGGTGAGCCACCATTAGAGTTAAGTGAATTTACTACTGAACTCAATTTTGTTACCGTAAGAGGGACTAATGGTGGTGTTGGTGTTGAGTTTGATATTATTCCAGTAACTGTTGAAGCTTCTGGTAATCTGGAAAATAAGGCTATACATACGATTAGTGTCACTTACGGTAAATAGTTATCGTTATGTGGTGTGTATACAGGTTTTTGATTTGTTTTCAATTAGTAACTTTTGCTGTTGAGGGTCAGATCCCTAGGCTATGCCCAGAGTTTGAGCCTGCTCCAGGATTAAGTTTGTCTCATGTAAGACAACAGTTCTCGCGTTCAATACTGCGTCTTGAATGTGGTGGTAAATCAGGAACAGGTTTTATTATTGATAAAGAAAATGGCTATGTAATTACTGCATATCATGTTATTAAAAATGCGATAGAAGGTTCTAAAAGTGGTATTAATGGAACTCTACAAGGCTATGATACAAATTTAAAGTTTCGTGTTTTAGATCATACTAATGAGGATGGTGTCGATCTGGCACTACTTGAACCTCTGGATTTAAGCTCTAAGGACTTTATACTTACTTCTCTTACTGAACTTGATGTAGAATTGAGGCTTCCACAACGAGGAGAGAAGTGCTATTTGATTGCTTATTCGCTAGGAGATTTTGAGTTTGATGTTAAATCAGTTGAAGTTAGTAAATACAATAGCGATGGATATATTGAGGCTCTAGGTCAAGCCTATTTTGGTGATAGTGGTAGTGCTTTAATATCAACTAATGGTTCGGTTGTAGGTATATCTGTAGAAAAGAAAGGTAGTAGAATATATCATTGTATACCTACTGCTTTGGCTTTTCCTTTCTTTGGGAAAATGAAATTAAGTAGTCAGGTAATAAACCTTGATAATAGGCTAAAAGCAGGAACAGTAAGCTCTAATGAGATGAGAAGATATCTAGCTCCTGGAATTTCAGGTACATCAACTTTATCAAACTTAGATCTAATACTATGGGCTATTAAAATTGAGAAGTCGTCGTCAAGCTATTCTAATAGTAAAAAATTGTTTGACTGTCCTATTATGAATGCTTATTGGCATAGAAAGTTAGACGATGCAGCGAAGCTTTTCTTAAAGGTATATTTTTCAGAGAAAATTGGAAGATCGTATTTAAATGTTGGAAAAAGACATTTGGCTTTCAACGAATATGATTCTGCTTATAGTAATATTACTGTCGCTAGAAATTTATTGAAAAGAAGTATTAATAATTATATCAGTGATAGTTCCTCGGCAGTTTCTGAGCAGCTTATAATGCTATCACAAGAGGGCGATATACTTCCAACCTGGCTTAAGCTGGAAGACATTCCAGAGAAAAGAAGAATTTCCAGTTCTTATTTATCTGCTTTGTTCAAAGATTATAGCTTGGCTTCTTTTGAATTAGGTAAAATAAGTGAAAGAGATGATGCAGTGCAGAGTGAAGATTTATTTGGTGAGGCTGCTCAGTCAGCAATAGCATCTATATTATCCACTGATACTCAAGCTTTTAAAGCTGGAGGTTACGCTATTTTGGGCGATATATATCTACGACAGTCACGGTATGATGAGGCTTTAGAAGCATACTATTCGTCATGGGAAAATGGGCTTAAGACTGATTGGATACAGGAGAACTGGAAATTTATGTTAGAAAAAGTATTTAATGAAAAAGAAATCTCTAAAGACATACAGATTGACGATCATAAGTTGTTGATGGGGACGGTAGAAAAGAGATTGAAATATTAATTAATAATTTAACTAAATATATTTATAAATATCAATACT